>NZ_VSWE01000009.1:0-271710 GCF_009668275.1 Herbaspirillum sp. CAH-3
ACAGGCAGGCATCGGTCAGCAGGTTGCGGGCATCGTGCGCAGCGAGGATGGCCACCGCAAGGGAAGCCGTGCAGCCATTGATGAGGGCTGAGGCATCCTTGGCCTTGAGATCAAATTTGACCGGACCGATGCCGGCTTGCTCGATGGCTTGCGTGGCGCGCATGCGCTGGCCTTGATACATCACCTCGGCTTCATCGAACCCGGCGATAGCCGCTGCCAGATACGCCAGCGGTGCCAGGTCGCCGGAGGCACCGACCGATCCCTTCTGCGGCATGATCGGATGAATGCCCGCATTGATGAAAGCCAGCAGGCGGTCCACCACTTCCACGCGCGGCGCAGAATAGTTCGAAGCGAAGGCATTGGCCCGCAGCAGCATGGTGGCGCGGCTGACTTCTTCCGAGAACGGCTCGCCGATGCCCGCACTGTGGGCGCGGATCAACTGAGTTTGGAACAGCTCGATGTGCTCGACCTTGATGCGCGTGTCCTTGAGCAAACCGACACCAGTATTGAAGCTGTACATCATGGGCGCTTCATCGTGCATCCATGTGGATTCGATGTAGTCGCGGCTTTGCTTGAGGGCGGCAAGCGAAGACTCGGCCAGGGCGACTTGCAGGTGCGGTGCGCGGGCCACGCTGACGACTTGCGCGGCGGTGAGGTTGAATCCGTCGATGGTAATAGTTTGCATGTGTGATCTCTGATGGAATCGTGTGCGATTACTTGGCCCCAGCCTGGAACCACGCGGCCAGTTCGGCGCGTTCTGCATCGGTCATCTGGGTCATGTTGGCCAGCGGCATGTCCTTGGTCTGGACTGCACGCTGGAAGATCTTGGCTGCGTGCTGGTGGATCAGCTCGGGCGTTTGCAGCATCATCCCGGCCGGTGCGGTGGCAAAGCCGGCCTGGGTCGGTTTGTCCGAATGGCAGCTGGCACAGCGCTGGGTGACGATGGCCTGGATGCGTGCAAAGTCCGGTGCGGCAGCGGCCGCCGGGGCCGCGCCTTCGCCTGTGGAGGCAGCAGAAGCAGCAGAAGCAGCAGGGGCAGCAGGTACGATGGGACGCGGTGCAATCGCCACGGCCACGGCCAGCAGCAAGGCCACGCCAGCGATGGGATAGCCCACCGACACCCGGCCCTTGTGCCGCAGATTGAAGAAGTGACGAATCAGCACACCGGCCGCCATGATCGCCGCCAGCACCAGCCAGCTGTAGGCATGCGTGTAGGTCATCGCATAGTGGTTGCTGATCATTATGAAGAGAATGGGCAGCGTGAAGTAATTGTTGTGCACGCTGCGCTGCTTGCCCTTGCGGCCGTGGATGGGGTCGGGCGAGCGGCCGGCCTTCATGGCCTCCACCAGCTTGCGCTGGCCGGGAATGATGACCATGAGCACATTGCCCACCATGATGGTGCCGATCATCGCGCCCACATGGATGTAAGCCGCGCGGCCCGACAGCAGGTGCGTGAGCAGATAGGCCACCGCCACGATGAAGACGAACATCACCAGCCCCAGCAGCCCTTCGCGCTTGCCCAGCGGCGACTTGCACAGCAGGTCGTAGACGATCCAGCCCAGCACCAGGGTGCCGATGCCCACGCCGACCGCTTCCGGCCCGGTGAGGTTGGCCACGGACTTGTCCACCATCATGGCCGAGGCATTGAAGTAATACACGATGAAGAGCATGGCCACACCGGTGATCCAGGTGGCATAGGCCTCCCACTTGAACCAGTGCAGTTCTTCCGGCAGCTCGGCCGGAGCGACCTGATACTTTTGCGGATTGTAGAAACCGCCGCCGTGCACCGCCCACAGCTCGCCGGAAACGCCCTTCTTCTCCAGATCGCTGCCCGGCTTGGGCGGGCGGATGGAGTTGTCCAGCCAGACGAAATAGAACGAGGCACCGATCCAGGCGATGCCCGTGATCAGGTGCAGCCAGCGGACCAGCAGGTTGGCCCAGTCGATGCCATATGAAACCAGGAGTGCTTCCATGTCTTCCCCACGCAGGATTGCTGTCCGCCACCGCGACCTACTCCGGACAGGCGAGGCATTGCCTCAGGAATGGGCCGCCATGAAAGTCTTCCCCCGCCCTGCGTGTACCAGGGCTGCAACTGGATGAGTGGAGTGAAGGCTTCCCGCGCGCCGGGAAGCGCAGGCACCGTGCTGGTGCCGTGGCTGGTCTCCCGTCGTGCTGCCGCTACGACCCGATGGCTGGTGCCATCTGTTTTATGCCGTCCCGCTAGTGCGGAACGGTTGCACGAACGATAAACGCCGGGACTGCGCAAAACATGGTCATCAACGTATATTTGACATACGAATGACGATATACAAAAATGCCCCCTGGATGTGGGACGCTTGCGCTCGCATCACGCCAGGCCGCCGCCCGAGCCGGTCCGGCACACGACAACGATAATGCGCCTGCCCCGATGCAGCCGCCCCAGAGTGAACGAAAAACCGTCACCTGCCCCGCACCACAAGACCCCGGAGACATCCCCATGTCCAGGCTGCCTGACCATCTCGACATCCACCTCATCCGCATTCTTTATCTCCTGCTCTGCGAGAAGAACGTATCGCGGGTCGCCCTGAAGCTGAACCAGCCGCAGCCCTCGATCTCGGCCTCCCTGCGCAAGCTGCGCGAGCTGACCGGCGACCCGCTGCTGGTGCGTGGTGCGCGCGGCATGGTGCCGACCCAGCATGGCGAGAGCCTGTTGAAGCCCGCCAAGCGCATCCTCGACGAAACCGAGCGCCTGTTCGTGCCCAAGACCGCCTTCGTGCCGCAGGAAGAAGAGCGCACCTTCCACATCGCCGCGCCCGACTACATGAACACGCCCTTCTTCACCGAAGTGATCGCCCGCCTGCGGCGCGAGTCGCCGCGCAGCCGCATCGTCATCCACGCACTGGGGCCGGATACCGATTACGTGCGCCTGCTCTCGGATGGAGAACTGGACCTGGTCATTGCCAACTGGGACGAACCGCCTGCGCATTTGCACCTGTCAAAGCTGTTTGACGATCCCATCGTCTGCCTGATGCGTGCCGACTGTGCCTACGCCAAGCGCACCGCGCGTGAGGCCATGAGCATCGAGGACTATCTCTCGCTGCCCCATGCCGCGCCCTCGCAGATCCTGCCCGGCTATCACGGCACCATCGATACCTTCCTCGAAAAACAGAACCTGCATCGCAACGTGGTGGTGGAGTCGGCGCACTTCCGCATGCTGCCCTACATGGTGGCGCAGACCGACCTGGTGCTGACCGCCGGCCAGCAGTTCGCCAGCTTCTACGAAAAACTCCTGGGCCTGAAAAGCTATACGGTGCCCATCAAGTTTCCGCCGCTGCGTTTTTACCAGCTGTGGCACGAGCGGGTGCACCAGGCCACCGAGCACAAATGGCTGCGCGCCCAGGTCAGCGCGGCGGCCAAGATGATGGCGCAGGGCCGCGCCTGAACCGGTGCCGGGCCGCTGCAGCAAAGGAAACGGGCGGTCCGGCATATATCGGGGGCACGCCAGCCGGTATGCCGGGGCTTATATATCGCACTCCCCGGATTGCATTAGTATCGCCAGCATCAGACCGGCATCCGCACACAGGCCCCACCAAGACGCGGAGCACGGTACTGGGCCGGAACCAACTTCAAGCGGCAAGGCACGCCCCCTCACGGATTGATCACGGGGGGCGCGGTCACATGCCAGGTTCCATCGATAAAAAATACCAGGAGACAATCCCATGCAAGCCACTCGCCATCCGGTGGATGAACGCCTACCCGTATTCAAGCTCTTTGCCCTCGGCATGCAGCACGTGCTGGTGATGTATGCCGGCGCGATCGCCGTGCCGCTCATCATCGGCGGTGCGCTCAACCTGCCCAAGTCGGAGATCGCCTACCTCATCAGTGCCGACCTGTTCTGCTGCGGCCTGGTGACCATCATCCAGAGTGCCGGCATCTGGAAATTCGGCATCCGCATGCCCGTCATGATGGGCGTGACCTTTGCCGCCGTGGGGCCGATGGTGGCCATGGCCAACAACCCGCAGCTGAACATCCTCCATATCTATGGCGCGGTGATTGCTTCCGGCGTGTTCTGCATCCTCGCCTCGCCCTACATGAGCAAGCTCATGCGCTACTTCCCGCCGGTGGTCACGGGCACCGTCATCACGGTGATCGGCGTCTCGCTCATGGGCGTAGGGATCAACTGGGCTGCGGGCGGACAGCCGGTGATCGGCAAGCTGGTCGACGGGGTGTTCGTGAAGGTCCCCAATCCCGATTACGGCTCGCCGCTGTCGCTCTCGATTGCGGCGGTGGTGCTGGTCTCGATCCTGCTCATCACCAAGTACACGCGGGGATTCATCTCCAACATTTCGGTGTTGATGGGCATGGTGGTCGGGTTCGTGATTGCCTTTGCCTTGGGCAAGATCAGCTTTGACGGGCTGGATGCGGCGGACTGGTTCGCCTTCATCCAGCCCTTTCACTATGGGCTGCCGCAATTCGACATCGCCTCCATCATCAGCATGTGCCTGGTGATGATCGTGACGATGATCGAATCGACCGGCATGTTCATGGCCCTGGGCGACATCGTCGGCCGCCGCATCGACGACCGCACGCTGGCCAGCGGCTTGCGGGTGGATGGCCTGGGCACGGTGATCGGCGGCCTGTTCAACACCTTCCCCTACACCTCCTTCTCGCAGAACGTCGGGCTGGTCGGCGTGACGGGCATCCGCAGCCGTTTCGTCTGCGTGGCGGCCGGGGTGATCCTGATCGCCTTCGGCCTGTTCCCCAAGATGGCGCACGTGGCCGCTTCGATTCCGCAATTCGTTTTGGGTGGTGCCGGCATCGTGATGTTCGGGATGGTGGCGGCGACCGGCATCAAGATCCTGTCCAAGGTCGATTTCCATGGCAACCGCAACAATCTTTTCATCGTGGCCATCAGCATTGGCGTAGGCATGATCCCCATTGTCGCACCGACCTTCTTCGACAAGATGCCGCACCTGCTGGGCACCATCTTCCACAGCGGCATCCTGCTGGCCTCGGCCATGGCGGTCGGCCTGAACCTGTTCTTCAATGGTCGCGGCAGTGAAGAGGACGTGGCTCGCTATGCGGTGGCAGCGGCGCAGAGTTCGGATCACTGACGCGGGGCGGCGAGATATGCCGCCGCGCATACGGCCCAGATGAAACCGTTGATGCCATCCGGGCCAAGATGTTTTAAAGTCTCATCTGCGCTGCAGACCGCACCGGGCGGGCTTTGGCGCAGACCGTGAGACGACAGCCGCAAGCAACAATCGGTGCCGACAATCCTGATTTTCAGGGTGGAATGGCGGCACGCACTTGCGGCATCACCCATGAACACAGCGAGGGAGCCGGCGGCACGCCGACCGGCCAGCACATGACGACGACACTGGAACAACTGAACGCAGCCGAGACTTCGGCCTTCATCGCCGCCCTGCACGGCATTTATGAGCACTCTCCCTGGATTCCCGAGCGGGCTGCGCTGCAGCGTCCTTTCCGCAACCTGACCGCCTTCAAGCTGGCCTTGCACAAGGTCGTGACCGACGCCAGCCGTGCCGAACAGCTGGGCCTGATCCGTGCCCACCCCGAACTGGCTGGCCGCGCCGCCATTGCCGGCGAGTTGACGGCCGAGTCCACGGGCGAGCAGGCCAAGGCCGGATTGAACTTGTGCAGCCCTGAAGAATTTGCCCGCCTGCAACAACTCAATGCCGACTACAACGCCAAGTTCGGCTTCCCTTTCATCCTGGCGGTGAAGGGCCCCACCGGTGCGGGCCTCACGCGCCAGCAGATCATCGCCACCTTTGCCCGCCGCCTGCGCAACCAGCCGGAAGACGAACTGCGTGAAGCCCTGCGCCAGATCGGCCGCATTGCCGAGATGCGCATCAATGACCTGCTGGGCTATCGCCCTGTGATGGGGGCGACCGTGATGCAATGGGCCGAAGAAATCGGCGCCCTGTCGGAAGACGAAGGCGCCCTCACCTGCACTTATCTCACCGAGACGCACCAACGCACAGCAGAGCAGATTGCGCAGTGGATGCGCGAGGCGGGCATGCATGTGCATATCGATGCGGTGGGCAACGTGGTGGGGCGATATCTTTCCACTGATCCGCAGGCCAGGACCTTGCTGACCGGCTCGCACTACGACACGGTGCGCAATGGCGGCAAGTACGATGGCCGCGAGGGCATCTTGCTGCCCATTGCGGTGGTGAAGCACTTGCATGAACGAGGCGAGACCTTGCCTTTCCATTTCGAGGTGATTGGTTTTTCGGAAGAAGAAGGGGTGCGTTTCAAGAGCACCTTCCTGGGCAGCAATGCGGTGACCGGCCATTTCGACATGAAGCTGCTGGACCTGCAGGACAAGGACGGCATCAGCATGCGCGAGGTGATCACCCAGGCTGGCCATGATGTCGCGGCCATCCCGCAGATAGCGCGCGACCCGGCCGACATCCTGGGCTATGTGGAGGTGCACATCGAGCAGGGACCGGTATTGCTCAATCGTGATTTGCCGGTAGGCATCGTCACCTCGATTGCGGGTAGTTCGCGTTACCTGGTGGAATTGAAGGGGGTAGCCAGCCATGCCGGCACCACACCGATGGACATGCGCAAGGATGCGGCCGCCGCCGCGGCCGAGATCATCTTGTATGTGGAGCAGCGGTGTTCGCAGGACCAGCATGCCGCGCTGGTGGGCACGGTGGGGCAATTGCAGGTACCGCGCGGATCGACGAATGTGATTCCGGGTGGGTGCCAGTTGTCGCTGGACATACGTGCGGCGGTGGATGAGGTGCGTATGGCTGCGGTGAAGGACGTTCTGGGCAAGATCGAGGAGATCTGTGGCCGCCGCAGTATCGATTTCAAACTGGAGGAAACCTTGAGCGCACCGGCAGCGCCGTGTGCGCCGTGGCTGATGGATCAGTTGCGTGCTGCCACGGAGCGTGCCGGGGTGACGCCGTTCGAGCTGGCGTCGGGGGCGGGGCATGATGCGATGGCGATTGCGAAGCTGACGGACGTCTGCATGTTGTTTACGCGTTGTGGCAATGGTGGCATCAGCCACAATCCGCTGGAGACGATGACGGCGGATGATGCGGAGGTATCGGGGCAGATTCTGCTGGATTTCCTGCGCAGTTTTGAAGTGAAGCGTTAACGATTCAAATGATTTAAATGATTTATCGTTCTGCGCGTCTTCGATACGCGGCGATGCCGCTACTCAGTCCGAACAGGAGTGGGAAGACCGAAGGAAGAGCGAAGGAAGAAAAAAGGTAGTGAATAGGTAGTGAAAAGGAAGAGGCAAGACGAAGCCGCAGGCGAGAACGACCGATGCCGAAGGCGAGCAAAAGGGGGCGAGGCCGCAGGCGAGCCCGAGTGGGGGTTGTCCCCATAGAGCCAGCCGTCGCAGCGGAGCGAAAAGTGGATCAGAAGGATAGTCGGAGCGAAGCGACTCTATCCTTCCCACTTTTCGCTTCGCTGCGACGGGGACCCTCCGCAGGAGGGCTGGCTCTTTGGGGTCGCCTTCTTTTGCTTACTTTTCTTGGCGAGACAAGAAAAGTGAGCGGCTGCCGGGCCGCTCCCGGCGCTCCGTTCCGCCCGGAGAGAGAAAGCAATTAAGCTAGAGCGCAGGAAAGCGATCCGTGCAGACTACCCAAAACACAAAACCAGCAAAACCAGCAAAACAGCAGCATTAAACAAAATTTAACGCAAAACAAAACCAGCATTAACCGGCCCTGAACCCTCCCAACAACCCCACCCGTCGCAGTCGTTAATAGGGCAAGAAAGGGACTCCCCCCTGTCACCTGCGCCGACCCGCAAGTCAAACACATCAACAAGGAACCCAAGAAGGAGTCCACCATCATGCAAGAGCAAGCAACAGGCAAGACGCTGTTGATCAGGAACGCGCGCGTCCTGGTCACCATGAACGAAGGTCGTGAAGAGATCGCCAATGGCGCGCTCTACATCAGGGGCCAGGTCATCGAGCAGGTCGGCAAGACCGAAGATCTTCCGCAAGAGGCCGACGAGATCATCGACGCCAGCCACCATGTGGTCATCCCTGGCCTGGTCAACACGCACCACCACATGTACCAGAGCCTCACGCGCGCCATCCCCAGCGCGCAGAATGGCGAGCTGTTCAACTGGCTGACCAACCTGTATCCGATCTGGGCGGGCCTCACGCCCGAGATGATCCGGGTATCGACGCTGACCGCCATGGCAGAGCTGATCCTCTCGGGCTGTACCACCAGCAGCGACCACCTCTACATCTACCCCAACCAGACCCGCCTGGACGACAGCCTGGAGGCCGCTGCCCAGATCGGCATGCGTTTCCACGGTGCGCGCGGTGCCATGAGCGTAGGCCAGTCCAAGGGCGGCTTGCCACCGGACCGTGTGGTGGAAGAAGAGCCTGCCATCCTCAAGGACACGCAACGCCTCATCGAGACTTACCACGACAGCCAGCGCCACGCCATGCAGCGCATCGTCGTCGCCCCCTGCTCTCCTTTCTCGGTCTCGCGCGACCTGATGCGCGAGGCGGCCGACCTGGCGCGCCACTACGGCGTATCGCTGCACACCCACCTGGCCGAAAACGTCAACGACATTGCCTACAGCCGCGAGAAGTTCAACATGACCCCGGCGCAATATGCCGAAGACTGCGGCTGGGTCGGCCATGACGTCTGGCACGCCCACTGCGTGCAGCTGGACGAGCACGGCATCGACCTGTTTGCCCGCACTGGCACGGGTGTGGCGCACTGTCCCTGTTCCAACATGCGGCTGGCCTCCGGCATTGCGCCCATCCGCAAGATGCTGGACGCGGGCGTGCCGGTTGGCCTGGGCGTGGACGGCAGTGCCTCCAATGACAGCGCCCACATGCTGGGCGAAGTCCGCCAGGCCATGCTGCTGCAGCGGGTGGGCTTTGGCCCCGACGCCATGACCGCGCGCCAGGCGCTGGAAGTAGCCACCCTGGGCGGTGCCAAGGTATTGAATCGCGACGACATCGGCGCACTCAAGCCCGGCATGTCCGCCGACGTCGTGATGTTCGACACGCGCCAGATCGCCTTTGCCGGCGCGCTCCATGATCCGGTGGCCGCACTGGTTTTCTGCACACCCGCCAACGTGAACACCAGCATCATCAACGGCCGCGTGATCGTGCGCGAGGGACAGCTCACCACCATTGACCTGGGGGCGGTGCTGGAGCGGCACAATCATCTTGCGTACCAGCTGGCTGAAGCGGCGCGGTGATCGTCGCAGGCAGGCGTTTTCCATAGCATCCGGATACCGTGCAATCCTCTGGCACATGACGTAATATGTGCAGCGGCTGGCGGCCGGCCTCATGCTTGGCGCGCCTGCCTAAAAAATCAATCAGGGGAAAAAATGAAAGTTCGAAATGCCATCGCCGGCGGTGTCCGCGCGTGCGTGATGCTTGCCGTCGCTGCGACCTTGACTGCCTGTGCGACCCGCACACCCTTGCTGCCCGACAACTACGCCGGCCCTACGGCGGTCCTCAAGGATTCGGCCGACATGCTCTCCATGAGCAAGGCCGACATGTACTACGCCGCCAACATCAATGCCGTCGATGTCGACAACGTACGCTTCGCCACCCGCAGAGCCAGCGAGGGACGCGGTGCCCTGATGCTGCTGCAGAAGGTCGAGCGCCGCATCCCCGCCACACCAGTCAAGGTAGAGATCGTGGCCAGAACGGCCTATGCCATGCCCATCATGGCCGTGACCGGTACGGTCTACCAGGTCAAGGGCAAGGTCGAGTTCACGCCGGAGCGTGACAAGAGCTACGTCGTACGCGGCAAGCTGGGGCCGAGCTACAGCGCGGTGTGGATCGAGGAAGAGGCTGGCGGCACCATGGTGGGCGAGAAGATCGAGGTCAACGGTTCAGCCGAACTGGGATTCCTGGATAAATAAGGGCACTGTCAAAGCCTCGACAAGCAAGTTATTCCTCGATCATGAAAACATTCCTTCTACTGTGCGCCAGCATGTGCGCGCTATTGCTCGGCGGCTGCACCACCTACCCGACGGCTGCCTATCCCGACAGTGCGATGGCACGCGTGAGTGCGTCTGATTTGCCACGCAGGGAAGCGCCATTGAAATTGAAAATGGAAGTGCAGTGGCTGAGGAATGGCCACGCGCCAGAGACCAGCGCGCCAGGGCTGGAAATTGCCTTTCCCGGGCCGGATCCCCTGGTCTTGCGCAACAGCCTGGAAGCGGCATTCCGGCAGACCGGCTTCATCGTGATCAGTCAGGACGATGCAGCCGGCACGGTCAAGGTCACGCTCAATGACGTTTCCGACATTGCCGAGGCGATCAACCAGGGAGTACTCCTGGGCGAAAAATGGGGCGACGGCTACGTCACCAACAAGGAGGAGCTGACGATGTCTCTTGCCATCAATGTTGGTAACAAGAGTGCGAATTCGCCCACAGTGCGCGGCGCATTCTATTCGGTGTTGGCCAAATCGCGCCTGCCCGATGACCCGCGTTTCCAATCGATCAAGTCCGTCCAGGAAGACCTGTTCCAGCAATTGGTGATCAGGTGTCTGCTTTCGCTGAACAAGGACGGCAGTCTGCAACGCCTGCAGGCTCCCTGACCGAGGGAACAGCCGCGCCATCCATAGACAAGGAACCCATGAAGTCCGCCCTGACCTTGAGTTTTCTCGCCCTTCTCACCTTATCCGGGTGTGAAACCTATCGCATCACCGGTTATCAACCATCGCCAGCGACGACAGCGGCTATCCTGGCGTCCAGGCCCGTGCCCGTGGCGGTCATGCCGTTTTCGGCAAGCAAGCCCGGCCTGGCTTCCATCACGTGCCGCGCAGCAGGGCCGGTGACCGTTGCGCCGCATTTTGCGGGCTATATCGAGAACGCCTTCATCATCGAACTGCGCAAGGCCGGCGCCTATGACCCGACCTCGCCCATCAAGATCAGCGGCAAGCTCGAAGAAATCGATTTCAGTACCAGCATCACCACGACAACATGGATGCTTTCGCTGACGGTCTCCGATGCCAACCAGAAAAGCTTCACGGTTCAATCCACCCAGCAGTTCGAGGGGAGCTTGTTTGCCCCGGTCGCCTGCAGCATGGCGCGGGACTATTTCATTCCGGCCGTACAGAAACTGGTGCGCGAGGTACTGCTGGATCCGCGTTTCAAACAGATGACCAAACCGGTGCGGGATCTCCTCACGCAGGCTCCAGACCTCTCCGGCAGTGAAGTAAGATAGCGCGTGACCGGCAGTCTCCGGTCATGCGTCATTTATCAGTAATCAATAATCAACCAAATCAAATCGATCAAGGGGAATCATGCTGAAAAGGATTCTGGGACTGGCCGCGCTATGCGCGACCCTGCTGCTCACTGGTTGCGCCACCGTCAAACCAATGGCCTACTCCACCGATGCGCCGCAGGCTGCGGCCAATGACAAGGTGGTCTACCTGATGACGGCCACCATCAGGAATATCTACCGCCCTTCTTATCAGCCCAAGTTGCTGGTGGCGCATGTCGAGATGCCCAATGCCCAGAGCAAGGAAGAGCGCATCAACTTCAAGATCGATGCCGAAGGCAGCCTCGAAAACAGCACGCCCGAAGTCGGCAATACCTATCTCCTGCGCATGGAACTGCCGCCGGGTGAATACAAGCTGGTAGGCCTGACCTGCCTGAACAAATCCTTCCCCTTCATCGTCAACTATCTCGTCCCCATCCATGCCACCGTCAACCAGACCGTGCCGGGCACCTATTATCTCGGCCACGTGGAGGCACTCCTGCGAGAGCGACAAGGCAGCGAATTCCGTGCCGGACCGCCCATCCCGCTGGTAGATCAATCCATAGGAGGCGCTTCAGGCGGGAGCTTTGACGTGGTGTTCTCCGATCGCTGGACGGAAGACTCAGAACTCTTCGTGACGCATTTCCCTGCCATGAAGGACTTGAAGGTGGCCAGCGCACCGCTGCCGCCATTCGATCGCGCCTATGCCCAGAAATGGTGGGAAGACCACTGAGCCCAGCCTGAGCTGATCCGGCCTTTCCTAGAAATGCCGCTGCCCTTAAAGTGCAGCGGCATTTTTTCTGGAGCCCCCTATCCCCATACCTCCGCCACCCGCAACAGGTTGGTACTGCCCGGCTGCCCGAAAGGCATGCCCGCGGTGATCGCGATCTGGTCTCCCTTGCGTGCAAACCCTTCGCGCACGGCCGCCTGACAGGCGGCGCTGACCATCTGGCGCTCGTCATGCACGGCTTCGCTGATGGTGGAATGCACGCCCCACACCAGCGCCAGCCGCCGTGCCGTGGCCAGTTGCGGCGTGATGCAGAGGATGGGCGCCGCAGGACGTTCACGCGCTGCGCGCAGGCTGGTATGCCCCGAGCTGGTATAGGTCACCGTGGCGCTCGCCCCGAGGATGCCCGTGACGTCGCGCAGCGCCGCGCAGATGGCATCAGGCCGGTTGCGCTCGGGGGCGGCGTATTGCGCCTGCATCAGCGTGCGATACAGCGGGTCCTTCTCCACCTCCGCGATCACCCGGTCCATCATCGTGACCGCCTGCAAGGGGTAGCTGCCATTGGCCGATTCGGCCGAGAGCATCACCGCATCCGATCCGTCATAGATCGCACTGGCCACATCCGAGACTTCCGCCCGCGTGGGTACCGGTGCGGCGATCATCGACTCCAGCATCTGCGTGGCGATCACGATGGGCTTGCCCTGCTGGCGGCAGGCACGCAGGATGCGCTTTTGCGTGCCCGGCACGCACTCCGGCGGCAGCTCCACACCGAGATCGCCGCGGGCCACCATGATGGCGTCGGACACGGCCACGATCTCGTCGAGCCGCTCCAGTGCGGCCGGTTTCTCCAGCTTGGAGAGGATGCACGCGCGCCCCGCCACCAGTGCACGCGCCTCCAGCACATCCTCAGGGCGCTGCACGAAGGACAGCGCGATCCAGTCCGCGCCCATCTCGAGCGCGAAGTCCAGGTCACGGCGGTCCTTGGCGGTCAGCGCGGGAATCGGCAAGACCGCATCGGGCACATTGACGCCCTTGCGGTCGGAGACCACGCCACCATTGACCACGCGCGTACGAATGGCATCGCCCTGGCTGGCTTCCACCTGCAAGCGCAGCTTGCCGTCGTCGATGAGCAGGCTCTGTCCTGCTTGAATGGCCTCGAACAATTCAGGATGCGGCAGGCAGACGCGGTGCTGGTCGCCAGGGGCGGCATCACGGTCGAGGGTGAACACGTGTCCGGCCTGCAGCACTGCCCTGCCCCCGGTGAACTGGCCGATGCGCAGCTTGGGTCCCTGCAGGTCGGCCAGCACGCCGATGGGGCGGCCGACTTCGCGCTCCACCTGGCGCACGATCTGGTAACGCGCGTGATGATCGGCATGGCTGCCATGACTGAAGTTGAAACGGAACACGTCGGCCCCGGCGTCGAAGAGCGCGCGGATCATCTCCGGCGTGGCGCTGGAGGGGCCCAGGGTGGCGACGATTTTGGCCTGGCGCAGGCGGCGCATAACAATCTCCCGTAATGCTGGTTGTGATGGCGTGGTCGACATGCGCAAATGCGCAAGCGATGAGGGCTTGCCCGCGGCAAGCCCTCATGGGGATGATGGTGTCCGCTCAGGAAGCCTTGGCAATCTCGTGATTGGACAGGATCTCCACCGCCCGGCACAGCGCAGAGTGATCCATCCCCGCCAGTCCATTGGCGGCGCAGGCATTCATCAGCTCCTGGGCCGCCGCCGTATTGGGCAAGCTGATGCCCAGCGCCTTGGCGCCTTGCAGGGCCAGGTTCAGGTCCTTCTGGTGCAGTTCGATACGGAAGCCCGGTGCGAAGGTCCGCTTGACCATGCGCTCGCCGTGCACCTCCAGGATGCGTGAGGAAGCAAAGCCGCCCATGAGCGCCTGCCGCACGCGTGCCGGATCGGCCCCGGCCTTGGAGGCAAAGAGCAAGGCCTCGGCCACGGCCTGGATGTTCAACGCCACGATGATCTGGTTGGCGACCTTGGTGGTCTGGCCATCGCCGTTGCCGCCGACCAGGGTGATGTTCTTGCCCATCAGCTCGAACAGCGGCTTGACGTCATTGAAAGCCGATTCCGAACCACCAACCATGATGGTGAGCGAAGCCGCCTTGGCCCCCACTTCACCGCCCGAGACCGGCGCATCCAGGTACTGGCAGCCCAGCGCATTGATCTTCTGCGCAAACTCCTTGGTGGCGATGGGCGAGATGGAGCTCATGTCCACCACGATCTTGCCCGGCGAGAGTCCTTCGGCCACGCCCTTCTCGCCAAAGAGAACCGCCTGTACGTGCGGCGTATCCGGCACCATGACGATGACGATGTCGGCGCGGCGCGCTACTTCGGCACCCGACGTGCAAACCGTGGCACCGCCCTCCAGCAAGGGGGCGGGGGGATTTTTCTGGTCGTGCAGGTAGAGCTTGTGGCCGCCCTTCTGCAGGTTGTCCGCCATGGGTGCGCCCATGATGCCCAGGCCGATGAATCCAACTTTTGCCATGCTGTGTCTCCTCAAGAAAGATGAAATCCTGCTGTCATGTGTTCAGGCTGCCTGCAATCCGTGTTGCGCGATCCAGCCCAGGCCGGCGGTGGTCCCGGCCTGCGGCTTGTATTCGCAGCCGATCCAGCCGCGATAGCCGATGTCCTCCAGCCAGTTGAACAGGTAGCGGTAATTGATCTCGCCGCTGCCGGGTTCACCGCGTCCGGGGTTGTCGGCCAGCTGCACGTGGCCGATCAGTGAGAGGTTGGCCTTGAGCGTATTGGCCAGTTCGCCCTCCATGCGCTGCATGTGATAGATGTCGTATTGCACGAAGAGATTGTCCGAGCCCGTGGCCAGGATCAGCTCCACCGCCTGGCGCGTGGTATTGAGGAAGAAGCCGGGAATGTCGAAGTGATTGATCGGCTCGATCAGCAGGCGGATGCCCTGTTCCTTCAAGCGCGTGGCCGCGTATTTCAGGTTGCCGACCAGCACCTCGCGCGCCGCTTCGCGCGAGACGCCCGGCGGCAGGATGCCGACCAGGCAATTGAGCTGCGGCACTTCCAGCGCGCGGGCATAGCGGATGGCCTCATCGACCCCGGCCCGGAACTCGGCCACGCGATCGGGATGGCAGGCGATGCCGCGTTCACCGGCGTCCCAGTTGCCGGCGGGAAGATTGTGCAGCACCAGTTGCAGGCGATGCGTGCGCAATTGGTCGGCGATCTGTTCCGGTGCGAAGGCATAGGGGAAAAGGAATTCCACTGCCCGGAAGCCGGCCTGCGATGCGGCCTGGAAGCGTTCCAGGAAAGGCTGTTCGGTAAACAGCATGGTGAGGTTGGCGGCGAGTCTGGTCATGGCGGGTCTCCTTGTTTTTCAGTCGAGCAGGCTGATGGCGGTGGGCGCATCGTCGGCGCGCTCGGCCAGGGGTTCGAATTCATTGATGGCATCGATCTCGGTGCCCATGGCGATATTGGTGACACGTTCCAGGATGATTTCCACCACCACCGGGACGCGGTACTCGGCCATCCAGCGCTGGGCCTGGGCAAAGGCATCCTGGATGGCATTGGGATCGGTGACGCGGATGGCCTTGCAGCCCAGGCCCTCGACCACGGCCACATGGTCCACGCCATAGCCGTTCAGTTCGGGGGCGTTGATGTTTTCGAAAGCCAGCTGCACGCAGTAATCCATCTCGAAGCCGCGCTGTGCCTGGCGGATCAGGCCGAGGTAGGAGTTGTTGACCAGCACGTGCAGGTAAGGCAGCTTGAACTGCGCGCCCACGGCGAGTTCCTCGATCATGAACTGGAAGTCATAGTCGCCCGAGATGGCCACCACCTTCTTCTGCGGATCGGCCGCCACCACACCCAGTGCCGCAGGAATGGTCCAGCCCAGCGGCCCGGCCTGGCCGCAATTGATCCAATGGCGATCGCGATAGACGTGCAGGAATTGCGCGGCGGCGATCTGCGAGAGGCCAATGGTGGCCACGTAGCAGGTCTCGCGACCGAAGGCGCGGTTCATTTCCTCATACACGCGTTGCGGCTTGACGGGCGTGTCATTGAAGTGGGTGCGCCGCTGCAGGCTCTTCTTGCGCTGCTGGCATTCGGCCAGCCAGGCCGAGCGGTCGGGCAGGCGCCCGGCGGCCTTCCACTCTTTAGCCACCTCGACGAACAGCTTCAACGCGGCACCGGCATCGCTGACGATGCCGTAATCCGGCCCAAAGACGCGGCCGATCTGGGTCGGTTCGATATCGACATGGACGAAGGTACGGCCCTTGGTGAAGACATCGATGGACCCGGTATGGCGATTGGCCCAGCGGTTGCCGATGCCGAGCACGAAGTCCGAGGCCAGCAGGGTCGCATTGCCGTAGCGGTGGCTGGTTTGCAGGCCGACCATGCCGGCCATCTGCGGGTGGTCGTCGGCAATGGCGCCCCAGGCCATGAGGGTCGGGATCACCGGGATGCCGGTGAGCTCGGCGAACTCCACCGCCAGTGCGGCCGCATCGGCGTTGACCACACCGCCGCCGATGGTCAGCAGCGGGCGCTGTGCCGCGTTGAGCATGTCGAATGCTTTTTCGATCTGGGCGCGGGTGGCGGCGGGACGATAGACCGGGAGCGGCGCGTAGGTATCCGGGTCGAAATCGATCTCGGCCATTTGTACATCGAAAGGCAGGTCGATCAAGACCGGACCGGGTCGGCCCGAGCGCATCAGGTGGACGGCTTGCTGGAACACGCGCGGCACCAGGGCTGGTTCCCGCACGGTCACGGCCCATTTGGTGACGGGCTTGGCGATGGATTCGATGTCGACGGCCTGGAAGTCTTCCTTGTAGAGCCGGGCGCGGGGGGCCTGGCCGGTGATGCAGAGGATGGGGATGGAATCGGCCTGGGCCGAATAGAGCCCGGTGACCATGTCGGTCCCGGCCGGACCCGAGGTACCGATGCACAGCCCGATGTTGCCGGCCTTGGCGCGGGTATAGCCCTCGGCCATGTGGGAGGCCCCCTCCACGTGGCGCGCCAGGATATGGCTGATGCCGCCGTGTTTCTTCAAGGCCGAGTAGAAGGGATTGATCGCGGCGCCGGGCACGCCGAAGGCTTGCAGGCAGCCTTCCTTGACCAATACGTGCACTGCCGCGTCGACTGCTCTCATCTTTGCCATGCTCGTTCTCCAGGATGTCCGTTGGTGGATGTGTGATCGCTGGAGGCCATGCTAGTCATTACAAATCCGGATGATAAGTATCATCACAGTCCACTGATTACTGAGCAAAAGTATGGAAACATCCAAAAAGTATTGAATTACACTCAGGCCGGGAGGGATTGATGGACAAGCTCAAGCAGATCGAAGCATTCGTGCTGGTGGTGGACAAGGGCAGCCTGGCGGCTGCGGCGCTGGAGGAGAAGGTGACGCCGGTGATGATGGGGCGGCGCATCGATGCGTTGGAAAAGCGGTTGGGCACCAAGCTCATGCATCGCACGACGCGGCATTTGACGTTGACGGAGCAAGGCAGCGTATTTCTGGATCATTGCCGCAAGTTGCTGGAGCAGATGGACACGGCCGAGAAGAGCATTGCCGAGGGCCGCCACAAGGCCACAGGCCACCTGGTGGTCTCGACCCCGGCGGCGTATGGCCGACTGCATGTGGCACCGCATGCGCCGGCGTTTTTGGCGGCGCATCCGGAGGTGCAGATTTCATTCAACCTGACCGATCGCGTGGTCGATCTTGTGCGCGAGGGGTATGACCTGGGCATTCGCATTGGCGGCGCGATTGAACCGAGCTTTGTGGCGGTGAGGTTGGCGAGCAACCGGCGGGTGGTATGTGCGGCGCCGGAGTATTTGCATCGTCATGGTGTTCCGCGCACGCTGGATGATCTGGCGCAGCACAATTGCCTGGCGTTCAATTTGCAGGGAGGGCAGCAGCGCGGGTGGTATTTCCAGCAGGGTGGCAAGCCGGTGATCGTCAAGGTGCAGGGCAATCTGGATTGCAATGATGGCGAGTTGCTGCATCGCTGGGCCAGTGAAGGGCTGGGGCTGGCGTGGCGGTCGACGTGGGAGATCCAGGCGCAGCTGGCGTCGGGGGAGTTGGTGACGGTGTTGGATGAGTATGCTTTGCCGCATTACGACATCATGGCGGTGTATCCGCAGCAGCGGCATTTGCCGGCGAAGACGCGTTTCTTCATTGATTATTTGAAGGAAGTTTACGGGCAACAGGACTACTGGAATCGCGCGCGAAAGGCATGACAGCCGCGAGGCCGCAGGCGAGCAAGAAAAGGGCGATGCCGCAGGCGAGCCCGTGGGGGTTGGTCCCCATAGAGCCAGCCGTCGCAGCGGAGCGAAAAGTGGATCAGAAGGATAGTCGGAGCGAAGCGACTCTATCCTTCCCACTTTTCGCTTCGCTGCGACGGGCACCCTCCGCAGGAGGGCTGGCTCTTTGGGGTCGCCTTCTTTTGCTTACTTTTCTTGGCGAGACAAGAAAAGTGAGCGGCTGCCGGGCCGCTCCCGGCGCTCCGTTCCGCCCGGAGAGAGAAAGCAATTAAGCTAGAGCGCAGGAAAGCATTCCGTGCAGACTACCCAAAACGCCAAAACGCCAGAGCACCAAAACACCAAAACACCAGCATTAAGAAAACCTTAACGCTGACCAAAACCTGCATTAACCGGACGTAAATCCGGGCAAAGACGAACAGCTGCCAGCACCGAGATCAAATCAGATCAGAACTGCTCCCACTGATCCGAGTCCTTCTCAGGAGAATCGCCGATCAGCTCGGCGCGCTTTGCTGGCGTGGCTTTCTCGGCAAGACGCGGCTTGGCTGCAACGCGCGGTTTGACGGCGGCAGTCCCGGCTGGCTTGGCCGCGCTCCTGGCTGGCCTCGTCACCGCTGACGCAGCAGCTTGCACCGGCTCCGCACCGAGCCGGAACACGCTCATCGCCTCCGACAGGATGCGTGCCTGGTCTTTCAGGGATTCTGCCGCCGCTGCAGCCTCTTCCACGAGCGCTGCATTCTGCTGCGTACCCTGATCCATCTGGCCGATGGCGCGGTTGATTTCATCCAGACCGGCGCTTTGCTCCTGCGTGGCCGAGCTGATTTCGCCCACGATATCGCTGACCTTCCTGACACTATCGACCACCTGACCGATGGTCGTTCCGGCCTGTCCCACCAGCTCGCTACCGGCCTCGACCTTGGCCACCGAATCATTGATGAGGACCTTGATTTCCTTGGCCGCCGCCGCAGAGCGTTGCGCAAGCCCCCGCACCTCCGAGGCGACCACGGCAAAACCGCGGCCCTGCTCGCCGGCACGAGCGGCTTCCACCGCTGCATTGAGGGCCAGGATGTTGGTCTGGAAGGCGATGCCATCGATCACGCTGATGATATCGACGATGCGCTTGGACGATTCGTTGATGGAATCCATGGTCTCCACGACCTTGCCGACCACTTGCCCGCCTTCGATGGCGATACCTGACGCCGACTCGGCGAGCTTGTTGGCCTGACGCGCATTATCGGCATTCTGCTTGACCGTGGACGTGAGCTGCTCCATCGCCGAAGCCGTCTCCTCGATGGACCCGGCCTGCTCTTCCGTGCGTGCCGACAAGTCCGAGTTTCCTCGGGCGATTTCATCGGAGCCGTGGGTAATGCTGTCGGTCGCCGCACGAATCTTTCCGACGATCATCGCCAGTTGCTCCCGCATCTGCGCCACGGAATACAACAGGCTGGAGCGGTCGCCGTTCTTGAGCGCAACCTCCACGGCCAGTTCTCCGGCGGCAATTCGCGAAGCAACGGAAGCGACATCGCCGGGCTCACCGCCAAGCTGGCGCAGGATACTGCGCGTGATCAGCGTGGCCAGCACAAGTGAGACCAGCAAGCCAAAGGCTGCCACCACCAGCAACAACCGGCGGGCAGCAAAATAATCTTCGTGTGCCTGCTTGGCAGCCGCGATATTTTTGCTCACGACGACATCGCGCAACTTGCCCAGTTCATCCGTCCAGGGCTGCAAGGATCTGGCGGTATCCAACATTGCCTGTCTGGTTGCAGCCGCATCACCTTCGGCCTCAACAAGCTGCAGGACTTTCTTCAACTTTGGAATCACGTCACTGGCAATATCGTCGATACGTTTGAGCAACTGGCGTTCCTGCTCAGTCAGGGTGGAATCGGACTCATAGAGCTTGTGCAGGGTTTTCAGCTGGCCGTCATAGGCCAGGAGCCTGTCCTCAATCCCTTTTTTTTCCGCCGCCCTGCGCGCCGGGTCGTCCGTGCCAAGCAAGCGCTGAAGACCGATGGCCGCTCCCTGTGCTTTCCCGATGCCGCTGGCGACTGCGCTGATTTCCTGCGTGCCATAGTCCCCATTCTGGGTCAGGACGTCATTGAGCCCGCTGAGCTTGAACAAAGCCACGATAACCACAGTGGCCAAGGTCGCCAGGACAATACCGAAGCCTATGTACAGGCGCGTCTGGACTTTGAATTGTGTGAAATGCATACCCCCCCCCTTTTAATGGTCATCGTATAACGGCGCAATTACGCACACACTTTAGGCTCTTTACAACATGCAACACGTGCCGGTGAACCCTATCGGAGGAAAATTAGGCCAAGCAAAGCCGCAGGCGAGTCGGAGACCTCGCGAGGCCGAAGGCGAGCCCGTGGGGGTTGCCGTCCCCATAGAGCCAGCCGTCGCAGCGGAGCGAAAAGTGGATCAGAAGGATAGTCGGAGCGAAGCGACTCTATCCTTCCCACTTTTCGCTTCGCTGCGACGGGGACCCTCCGCAGGAGGGCTGGCTCTTTGGGGTCGCCTTCTTTTGCTTACTTTTCTTGGCGAGACAAGAAAAGTGAGCGGCTGCCGGGCCGCTCCCGGCGCGTTCTTCCGACCGGAGAGAGAACACAATTAAGCTAGAGCGCAGGAAGGGATTCCGTGCAGACTACCCAAAGAAGCAAGCAAGCAAACAAGCAAGCAAATAATTTCCCCAAAACAACAAACCCCGCACCAAAAAGCCCCCACCAGATAAAACTGGCAAAATCTCGCCTGCGAAACACCAGATTCCATACCTCCGTGTCACCAATACGCAGCAACAATCTCCAGCGCCAGCGCTGATTTCCGCCGAAAATCCCACTTATAACTCCAGGTTAATAATGGCTATGTGCCAGCCCTTACATCCCTCACATGAAATTCAACGACATTAGCAACGCTGCCAAAACAATGCGAAAAGCACCCCCACCAGCACCGCCCATTTTTTGCCTGCCCCCGGCCCCCACGCATGCCCAAGCGCATGAACGGCGCCCACGCCAGGCAAGTTTTCCGGCGCATAAAAACGGACCAAACGGAGACAACCCACAATGAACGCCTTGAACAAGTTCTTCCGCCTGGAAGAAAACGGCACCACCGTCCGCACCGAGTTGCTGGCCGGCCTGACCACCTTTTTGACGATGGCTTACATCATCTTCGTCAATCCCAGCATCCTGGGCGATGCCGGCATGCCCAAGGATTCGGTCTTTGTGGCCACCTGCGTCGCGGCGGCTGTCGGCACGCTCATCATGGGCCTGTATGCCAATTATCCGATTGGCCTGGCCCCTGGCATGGGCTTGAATGCCTACTTCGCCTATGCCGTCGTCAAGGGCATGGGCTTCCCGTGGCAGGCTGCGCTGGGCGCGGTGCTGATCTCGGGCTGCCTGTTCTTGCTGGTGAGCGTGCTGCGCGTCCGTGAGCTGATCATCAAGAGCATCCCTCAGTCCTTGCGCACGGCCATACCGGCTGGCATCGGGCTGTTCCTGGCCATCATTTCGCTCAAGAGCGCCGGCATCGTCGCCGCCAATCCGGCTACCTTCGTCACCCTCGGCGACCTGCACCAGCCTGCCCCGGTGATGGCCATCATCGGCTTCCTGGTGATCGTGGCGCTGGACCGCCTGAAGGTGCGTGGCGCGCTGCTGATCGGCATCCTGCTGGTGACGGTGCTGTCCTTCGTCTTCGGCGGCAACCATTTCTCGGGCATCTTCGCCGCCCCACCCTCGATCGCCCCCACCTTCCTGCAGCTGGACATCAAGGGCGCCATCTCGATGGGCCTGTTGAACGTGGTGCTGGTGTTCTTCCTGGTCGAGCTGTTTGATGCAACCGGCACCCTGATGGGCGTGGCCACCCGCGCCGGCCTGATGAAGGACGGCAAGATGGAGCGCCTGAACAAGGCCCTCATGGCCGACAGCACCGCCATTGTCGCCGGCTCCCTGCTGGGCACCTCCTCGACCACCGCCTACATCGAAAGCGCTGCCGGCGTACAAGCCGGTGGCCGCACCGGCCTGACTGCGGTCGCCATCGCCGTGCTGTTCCTGCTGTGCCTGTTCATCGCCCCGCTGGCGGGCGTCGTCCCGGCTTACGCCACGGCACCGGCGCTGTTCTTCGTGGCCTGCCTGATGCTGCGCGAACTGGTGCACATCGACTGGGAAGACACCACCGAATGCGTACCGGCCGTGATCACCGCGCTGGTGATGCCCTTCACCTACTCCATCGCCAATGGCCTGGCGCTGGGCTTCATCAGCTATGCAGGATTGAAGCTGCTGACGGGTCGTATGAAGGATGTATCAGTGGTAATCTGGATCATCGCCGCGATCTTCCTGTTCAAGATCATCTACCTCGGCGGTGAATGAGCGGCCAGACCGCCCCATGAAGTAAAAGGAAAAATCGAAGAGGCAGCCCGATCACCAGCCGGGCCGCCTCTTCGGGATCGTGACAAGAGGGAACCCGACAATCGTCCGCAACAATCGCAGGCGGACAATCCGTTTCCTCTTTTGACGACCCCGGCACGTTTCTTGAATGCCATCTGGCCACGGGAGACACCACAGGCCGGCCACCGCCCCAAGCGGAGGTGCCGCCTGAAAGCAGATCCAACAACAAGAAGCACGCCCCACGATACGCCCTGGAGCGCGCCATAAAGCAGTCTGTTTTGTAGACAATCCATTTCGAGTAAAAGCCAAATGCCAGAGACCACCCGCCCCATCCAGTTCTACTTTCGCGGCCAGACCCACGAAGTAGCAGGCCAACCCACCACCCGCACCGTTCTGCAGCATCTGCGCGAGGACCTGCATTGCACCGGCACCAAGGAAGGCTGTGCCGAAGGCGATTGCGGTGCCTGCACGGTGGTCGTGGGCGAACTGCGCGATGACCAGCTGGAACTGAAGACGGTCAATGCCTGCATCCAATTCCTGCCCACGCTGGACGGCCGTGCCTTGTTCACCGTGGAAGACCTGAAGCAAGCCGACGGCTGCCTGCATCCGGTGCAGCAGGCCATGGTGGAATGCCATGGCTCGCAATGCGGCTTCTGCACGCCGGGCTTCGTGATGTCGCTGTGGGGCCTGTACCTGAAGCATGACAAGGACGGCATCACGCCCGACAAGCGCGAGATCGACGATGCCCTCTCCGGCAACCTGTGCCGCTGCACCGGCTATCGCCCCATCATCGATGCGGCGCGCCGCATGGGCGAACTGCCCAAGGTCGAGTTCGACCGCGACGCCGTCAAGTCCGCCCTGCGCGCCATTGACCAGGACACGCCGCTGGCCGTCACGCATGCAGGCCAGACCTTCCACGCACCGCGCACCCTGGCACAGCTGGTGCAGCTGCGCGCCGACCTGCCCAAAGCGCGCATCCTGGCCGGCTCCACCGATGTGGGCCTGTGGGTGACCAAGCAGATGCGCGAGCTGGGCGATATCGTCTACATCGGCCGCGTGGAAGAACTGCGCGCGATGCAGGTGCAGGACGGCATGCTGGAGATCGGCGCCGGTGTCTCGCTGGAAGAGGCCTATGCCGAGGCTGCACGCCACTATCCGCAAGAGCTGTCGGAACTGTGGCAGCGCTTCGCCTCCCTGCCGGTGCGCAATGCCGGCACGCTGGGCGGCAACGTCGCCAATGGTTCGCCCATCGGCGACTCCATGCCCTGGCTGATCGCACTGGGCACGCAGATCGTGCTGGCCAGCGTGCGCGGCCAGCGCGTCATGCCGCTGGAAGACTTCTACCTGGCTTACCAGAAGTCGGCCCTGCAAGCCGATGAAGTGGTGCAGGCCGTGCGCATCCCGCTGCCGCGCAAGGACGTGCGCTTCCGGGTGTACAAACTCTCCAAGCGCTTCGACCAGGACATCTCTGCAGTCTGCGCCGCCTTCGCGCTGCGCATGGAGGGCGACACCATCACCGAGGCGCGCATCGCCTTCGGTGGCATGGCCGCTACGCCCAAGCGCGCCGCCCACGCCGAAGCGCTGCTGCAAGGCGGCACGTGGAACGAAGCGCAAGTGCAAGCCGCCATGGCCGCGCTGGCGCAGGATTACGCGCCGCTGTCGGACATGCGGGCCAGCGCCGCCTATCGCTTGCGCACGGCGCAGAACCTGCTCTATCGCTATTGGCTGGAAACGCGCACCGATGCGCCCCTGGCACGCCAGGATGTGCGCGCCTTCGCGGTCAGCGCCGCGTGAAGCCCTTGGACCGAACCAGCAGGAGAACCGCATGAACAAGCAAACCGAACAATTCCTCAACACCCTGGTGCAGCCGCCAAAGGACTGGGCCACCGTGGGCAAGCCGCATCCGCATGAATCGGCAATCCTGCACGTGACCGGCGAAGCCACCTATACCGATGACATCCCCGAGCTGCACGGCACCCTGCATGCGGCGCTTGGCCTGTCGCAGAAGGCCCACGCACGGGTGCGCGCCATCGACCTGGAGAAGGTGAAAGCCGCGCCGGGTGTGCGTGCCGTCTTCACCGCCGCAGATATTCCGGGCGAAAACGAATGCGGTGCCATCATCCACGACGATCCAGTGCTGGCCGACGGCCTGGTGCAATACGTGGGCCAGCCGGTCTTCATCGTGGTAGCCGACAGCCATGACCAGGCCCGCCGCGCGGCGCGCCTGGCCGTGATCGACTATGAAGAACTGCCGCCCATCCTCACCCCGCGTGATGCCCATGCGGCGCAATCCTACGTGCTGCCACCGATGCATCTCACGCGCGGCGAACCGGCCGTCGCGCTGGCGCTGGCACCGCACAAGCTGCGCGGGCAATTCGATGTGGGCGGGCAGGAACAGTTTTACCTGGAAGGACAGATCTCCTATGCCATCCCCAAGGAGGGACGCGGCATGCACGTGGTTTGCTCGACCCAGCACCCCAGCGAGATGCAGCACCACATTGCCACGGTCCTGAAGCTGGCGTCGCACGATGTGCTGGTGGAATGCCGGCGCATGGGCGGCGGCTTCGGCGGCAAGGAATCGCAATCGGCGCTGTGGGCGTGCGCAGCGGCGGTGGCGGCCGCCAAGCTGCGGCGGCCGGTGAAGCTGCGCGCCGATCGCGATGACGACATGATGGTCACCGGCAAGCGCCACTGCTTTGCCTATGACTACGAGATCGGCTATGACGATGACGGGCGCATCGTCGCCGCCAAGATCGACATGATCTCGCGTGCCGGTTTCTCGGCCGACCTGTCCGGCCCGGTGGCCACGCGCGCGGTCTGCCACTTCGACAATGCCTACTATCTCTCGGACGTGGAAATCCACGCCATGTGCGGCAAGACCAACACGCAATCCAATACCGCCTTCCGTGGCTTCGGCGGACCGCAGGGCGCGCTGGCCATCGAGTACATTCTCGACGACATCGCCCGCAATCTCGGACGCGATCCGCTGGAGATCCGCCGCAACAATTTCTACGGGCCCAGCGATGCCGAGGGACCGGAGGCACGCAACGTCACCCACTATGGCCAGAAGGTGGAAGACAACGTCATCCACGGCCTGGTCGACCAGCTTGAACGGAGCAGCCGCTACCAGGAACGCCGCCGTGCGGTGGCCGAATTCAATGCGGGCAGCACGATATTGAAGAAGGGCCTGGCGCTCACGCCGGTGAAGTTCGGCATTTCCTTCAACGTGCCGCACCTGAACCAGGCTGGCTCGCTGGTGCACGTCTATACCGATGGCTCGGTGCTGGTCAACCACGGTGGTACCGAGATGGGCCAAGGCTTGAACACCAAGGTCGCGCAAGTGGTGGCCAATGCCCTGGGGGTACCGCTGGAGAAGGTGCGCTGCACCGCCACCGATACCAGCAAGATCGCCAACACCTCGGCCACCGCCGCCTCCACCGGCAGCGACCTCAACGGCAAGGCGGCGCAAGATGCCGCGCTGCAGATCCGCGCCCGGCTGGCCGATGTGGCCGCGCGGCATTTCGGCGTCGAGGCGACGACGGTGCGCTTTGCCGATGGCCTGGTGCTGGCGGGAGAACAATCCCTGCCCTTCGTCGAACTGGTGATGAAGGCCTACCTGCAGCGGGTGCAGTTGTGGTCGGACGGTTTCTATTCCACCCCCAAGGTGCATTGGGATGCCAAGCGCATGCACGGCCATCCCTTCTTCTATTTCGCCTATGCGGCGGCGGTGTCGGAAGTGGTGATCGACACCCTCACCGGCGAATGGAAACTGCTGCAGGCCGACCTGCTGTATGACGCCGGCGAGAGCCTGAACCCGGCGCTGGACATCGGCCAGGTCGAAGGCGGATTCATCCAGGGCATGGGCTGGCTGACCACCGAGGAACTGTGGTGGAACAAGGACGGCAAGCTGATGACGCATGCTCCCTCCACCTACAAGATCCCGGCCATCTCGGATTGCCCGGAAGCCTTCCGCACGGAGTTGTATGCCAACAGCAATGTGTCCGACACCATCCACCGTTCCAAGGCGGTCGGTGAACCGCCACTGCTGTTGCCGTTCTCGGTGTTCCTGGCGATCCGCGATGCGGTCTCGTCGGTGGGCGGGCATCGCGTCAATCCGCCGCTGCGCGCACCAGCCACCAGCGAGGCCATCCTCGACGCGGTCGATGCCGTGCGCGCGGCTACGCTCACCCGGTAATGCGCGGCGGAGAAACATCATGACCACATGGCTGAGCGCATTACGCCGCATGCAAGAGGACAGCGTCCCGGCGGTGCTGGTGACGGTGGCGCAGATCCAGGGCTCGACCCCGCGCGAGCCGGGGGCGCGCATGCTCTATACCGCCGGCGACCAGTTCGACACCATCGGCGGTGGCCACCTCGAATGGCGCGCGGCGCAGATCGCGCGCGCCATGCTGCAGGCCGGCTCCGGCGCGCTGGCAGACCGGCGACGACTGGAACGCATCGCGCTCGGGCCCAGCCTGGGGCAGTGTTGCGGTGGCGTGGTGTTCCTCTGCTTCGAGCGCATTGATGCCGAGTCCACCGCCCTGCACACCTGGCAGACACTGGAGCAGTCCTGGTGCAGCGGTACGGACCGCTGGCGCGCCTTGCCGCTGGATCACGACGCACCCTTGCAACTGCTGGAGAACGATCCATCTGACCTCGGCCTGCCGCCGGACGTCCTCCGTCACGCGCGCCAGACCCAGCTGGTGCGCGACGGCCAGGGCCGCCGCTGGCTGCTCGACCTGTGCCGGGCACATCAACCGCAGGTGGTACTGTTCGGCGCCGGCCATGTGGGGGCCGCCATCGTCAAGGTCTTGTCCAACCTGCCTTGCCGGGTGCTGTGGGTGGATGAGCGGGAGGACATGTTCCCGCCCGGCCTGCCGCCGCAGATCCGCATCGAGGCCACCGACGTGCCCAATGCCGCGGTCGACATGGCCGAGCCCGGCGCGTATTATCTCGTGATGACCCACAGCCACGCCCTCGACCAGCAACTGAGCGAACGCATCCTCAAGCGTGACGATGCGGCGTGGTTCGGGCTGATCGGGTCCATCACCAAGCGCAAGCAGTTCGAGCATCGCCTCTCCGAGCGCGGTTTCTCGGCCGCGCAGCTGGAACGGATCACCTGCCCCATCGGCATCCCCGGCATCTACGGCAAGGAACCCGCCAGCATCGCCATCGCGGTGGTGGCGCAACTGATGCAACTGTGGGAACTGCGCTTTACCCACCCCAAACCCAAGGCATGGCCACTGAGTCTGGCCACACACGCTCTGGACGGCAGAGGCTGAAGGAACACCCTGCCGTCACCCTTCCGGGAATCCTGTCGACACGTCCTGGCTGATCGCACGGGATTCCCCTTCGATTCCACTTTCGCAACACGGAATGCATCGTCACGACCATGCCTTCCAGTATGATGACCACTGAATCGACGGCCCGCGCCCGTGCGCGCGGCGCCGCCTGCATCGAGGAAACACCATGAGCCCATCCCTGCAAGCCTACCGCGCCAGCCTGCTGTATTTCACCAACGATCCCGCCTTCGACGAGCACGCCACCCAATGGCACAGCGATGGCCTGCTGCTGGTGCAAGACGGCAAGATCCAGGCCGCCGGCGACTACGCCACGCTGGCCGCCACCCTGCCGCCCGGCACCGCCATCGAAGACCTGCGCGGCAAGATCCTTTGCCCCGGCTTCATCGATACCCACATCCACTATCCGCAGACCGACATCATCGGCTCCCCCGCGCCGGGCCTGCTGCCCTGGCTGGACAACTACACCTTCCCGGCCGAGCGCCGCTTCCAGCAGCCGGAGCACGCTTCCGAAGTGGCCGATTTCTTCCTGGCCGAACTGCTGCGCAATGGCACCACCAGCGCGGCCGTGTATTGCACCGTGCATCCGCAGTCGGTGGATGCCTTCTTCGCGGCCAGCCATGCACGCAACCTGCGCATGGTGGCCGGCAAGTGCCTGATGGACCGCAATGCGCCGGATTTCCTGCGTGATACGGCCGAGTCGGGTGTGCGCGAGAGTGAGGAATTGATCGGGCGCTGGCACAACAAGGGACGCCAGCATTACGCCATTACCGTGCGCTTTGCGCCGACCTCCACCCATGAACAGATGAAGCTGGCCGGCGAACTGGCGGCACAATATCCGGACACGTATATACAAACCCACGTGGCCGAAAATACGGACGAAGTGAAATGGGTGAAGGAGCTCTATCCCGACGCCCGCAGCTACCTGGACGTGTATGACGGCTATGGCCTGATGCGCCAGCGTGCGCTGTATGCCCACTGCATCTGGCTGGATGACCAGGATCGTGCGCGCATGGCGGCCACGCAATCGGCGGCCACCTTGTGCCCGACCTCCAACCTGTTCCTGGGCAGCGGCCTGTTCGACTTCGCCCGCGCCGATGCGGCGCGCGTACCGCTGTCGCTGGCCACTGACGTCGGCGGCGGTACCAGCTTCTCGATGCTGCAGACCATGAACGAGCTCTACAAGGTCGCCCGCATGGGCGGCACTTACCTGCCGGCGCAACGCATGTTCTATCTCGCTACCCTGGGCGGTGCCCGCGCGCTTCAGCTGGAGGGCACCATCGGCAGCTTCACGCCGGGCTGCGACGCCGACTTCATCGTGCTGGATCCGCAGGCCACGCCCTTGCTGGCCCGCCGCAGCGCCACCACCGACAGCCTCGAGGAACAATTGTTCGCACTGGCCATTCTGGGTGATGACCGTGCCATTGCCGCGACCTATTCGGCGGGCGTGCGGGTGCACCAGCGCTGAAATCGTTCATATCGGTCCCGATGCGGGTGGAACCGGGCTTGCCGTTGAGGCAAGTCCGGTTTTTTTGGGGGACTTCATTTGTGGCCATTGATCCAACTTTTTCGCATGCGTGGAAACGCGAATTAAAGGAAGATCCATGCCGGATCAATTCTGGTCTGCAGCGGAATGTGCGAAACCTATGAAGCCTTTTGATATCTGCCCAAACTGTGCCGGCCAGGGAACTGTTCACTATGTCGTCTCGACGGAAAACCGCACATTTGGAGGAGAGACGTTCATCGTACCGGTGCAATATTTCTCCTGCGAGCGCTGCACAGAAAGATTCCAGACAATGGAAATGGAAGACAGCTTGGTCAAGGCCCGCGAAATGTACTGGGCAAAGCAATGCAATAGCGAGAAGTAGCGATTGAATGCTCTGCTTAGATCACTCGACCGACACCCGGCTTGCAGTCGCCCGTGTCGCCTTCTTGTGCTTCTGAATCCCCTCAGCGCGGCTGATACAGATAAAGAAAAGCCTCCACCGCCCGCTGCGCCGACGCCTGCAGCTGGTCCGCCGGAATCTCGGTGACCACGTTGAGCATGCGCACTTCCATCCATTCCGCTTCGATCAACGCGCGAAACTGCATGGCGGCGATCCAGGCGTCAGAGGAGCGCAGCTTGCCCTCCTCCATCTTGACCTTCAGGAAATCGGCAATGCGCGTCCAGCCGCGCTTCGGCCCCCGCTCATACAGCAGCGGCCCCAGCTCGGACTTGCCCGCGTAATACATCCCCAGCCGCTTGACCGCCACGATCTCGGGCCGGAACACCACGCCCAAATAATGATTCGCCAGCCGCAATAAACCTGCGCGTACTTCGTCTTCATTACGCAAGGCCATGAACAATTCTTCAAACTGGCAACCCACCTGCTTGATCATCACCTCCACGAAGATTTCTTCCTTGGAGCTGAAATAGTTGTACAGCGTGGCCTTGGAGCCCCCGATACGGGCCGAGATTTCCGCCATGGAGGCGCCTTCGAAACCGATTTCGTTGAATACCTCGGCAGCGATGTCGATCATCTGCTGCCGCCGTTCTTCACTCTTCTTGCGCATGATTGTCCTGTAATGCCGGCCAGAAAACCGGCCAATCCCGAATTATAGGCGACGATGCCGCCGAAAGCCGCCTGATTGCCATCAAATCGCGGCAAAAAATCCCTGTTGCGGCAATGCCGCAAAAAGACGAGCAATTTATCGCAAAGCGCCTTGACACTTCACAAAAGCGAATACTATACTGAACTGTACAGTTTTTAAACATCGACATCCTGATTCAGTCGTTCACTCCACTCTCCACGCAAATGAACAAGAACTCATCTCTCCCCGACCAGCGCGCGCCCTATCCGGCGCTGCGGTCCGAGCGGCCTACCCTGCCGTGGCGGCGGGCGGCGGCGGTCTCGGCGGCCGTGCTGGCAGCGGCGCTCATGGCCGGCTGCGCCTCCTTCACCGATCTGGGTGCGCGCGCCGAACCCAAGTCCATCGATCATTACCAGAGCAGCCAGACCCTGGCCGCCACGGGAGTGCAAGCGGCCTGGCCGAACGACCAGTGGTGGACGGTCTACGGTGATGCCCAGCTCAATGCGCTCATCGCCGAAGCCCTGCAGAGCGCACCCTCCATGGCCGTCGCCAAGGCCCGCCTGATGAAGGCCGAGGGCACGGCCCAGCAACAAGGGGCGGCGCTCTATCCGCAGGTGAGCGGCAATGCCTCGCTGGACCGCATGAAGCAGTCCTACAACAACGGCGTGCCGCCGGACTTCGTGCCCAAGGGCTACAACAACGAGACCCGCGCCACGCTGGACTTCAGCTATGAAATCGACTTCTGGGGCAAGAACCGCGCCGCATTGGCCGCAGCCACCTCGGAACTGGAAGCCAGCCGTGCGGACGCCGCCCAGGCGCGCATCACCCTGGCCACCTCGATCGCCTCGGCCTACGCCGACCTGGCCCAGCTCTACGCCCAGCGCGACACCAATGCAGCTGCGCTCAAGGTGCGCGAAGAGACGCTGGACCTGTTCAACCAGCGCTTTACCAATGGCCTGGAGACACGCGGCTCGGTCAAGCAGATGGAAGCGCGCCGCGCCATCGCCCAGGCCGACCTCAAGGCCACCGACGAATCCATCGCCCTGCAACGCAACAAGCTGGCCGCACTGGCCGGGGCCGGCCCGGATCGCGGCCTGCAGCTGGCGCGCCCGCAGATCGACCTGTCCAAGCCCTTCGGCCTGCCCGCGCAACTGCCGGTGGAACTGCTGGGCCGCCGTCCCGACATCGTGGCCGCGCGCCTGCGCGCCGAAGCGGCGGGCAAGCAGATCAAGGTGGCGCGTGCTGCCTTCTATCCGAATGTGAACCTGTCGGCTTACTTCGGTTTCCAGTCGCTGGGCATCGACATGCTCACCCGCAGCGGCTCCGACATCGGCAGCTTCGGCCCGGCGATCTCGCTGCCCATCTTCAATGGCGGCCGCCTGCGCGGACAGTTCCGCTCGGCCAGCGCCAGCTATGACGAAGCCGTGGCCAACTACGACCAGGCCGTCACCCAGGCCCTGCAGGATGTGGCCGACGTCGGCGTGAGCGAGAAGGCCCTGGCCGGTCGACTGCAGGATGTGCAGGCCGCAGCCGACGCCGCCGAAGAGGCCTATCGCATCGTCAGCAACCGCTACAACGGCGGCCTCAACACTTACCTGGACGTGCTCAATGCGCAGGACACGCTCATCAGCAACCTGCGCCAGCTCTCCGACCTGCGCTCGCGCCTGTTCACCCTGGATGTCGCGCTGGTGCGCGCCCTGGGCGGCGGCTACCGCGCCGCCGGCGACAGCAAGAGCCAAGACAGCGCCACCGCGCCCCACACCGAACAGCAAGCGAAAGGTTGAACATCATGTCCCACAGCGATTCCCAAGCGGCCCACACCCTGGCCGAAGAAACCCGTCAGCGCAATGAAGAGGCCTCCAAGGCGGCCGCAGCACAAAAGCGCAAGAAGCTCTTTTCCATCTTCGGTGGCGTGGTCGCCATCGCCGCCATCGGCTACGGCAGCTACTGGTACCTGATCGGCTCGCGCTACGTCGAGACCGACAACGCCTACACCGCCACCGAAGTGGCCACCGTCACCCCGGCCATCAACGGCATCGTGGCCGCCGTCGACGTGGTCGATACCCAGGCCGTCAAGAAGGGCGACGTGCTGGTACGCATCGACGACGCCGATGCCAAGCTGGCCGTGGATCAGGCCGCCGCCGACCTGGACCGCACCGAACGCAAGGTCAAGGGCTACTTCGCCAACGATGCCGGCCTGGCCGCCCAGGTGCTGGCTCGTGAAGCCGAGCAGAAGCGCGCCAGTGCCCAGTTGCTGTCGGCGCAGGCCGATATGAAGCGCGCTGAAATCGACCTGCAGCGCCGCGAGGCGCTGGCCAAGTCGGGCTCGGTGTCGGGTGAAGAATTGAGCAATGCGCGCACTGCCCTGCTGACCGCCCAGGCCAACCTGAAGGCAGCCGAAGCCGCTGAAGTGCAGTCGCGCGCCAACATCAAGGCGACCCAGGGTGCGCAGAAGGCCAGTACCGTACTGACGGCCAATACCACCGTGGACGACAACCCGGAAGTGGTCCTGGCCCGCGCCAAGCTGGATCAGGCCAAGCTGGACCTCGAACGCACCGTGCTGCGCGCTCCGGTCGATGGCGTCATCGCCCGCCGCCAGGTGCAAGTCGGCCAGCGCGTGCAGAGCGGTGCCAGCCTGCTGTCGGTGGTGCCGCTGCAGCAGATGCACGTGGATGCCAACTTCAAGGAAGGGCAACTGACCAAGGTGCGCATCGGCCAGCCGGTGACCATGAAGGCGGACATCTATGGCGGTTCGGTGGAATACCACGGCGTCGTCACGGGTCTCTCCGGTGGCACCGGTTCGGCCTTTGCGGTGATCCCCGCGCAGAACGCCACCGGCAACTGGATCAAGGTGGTGCAGCGCCTGCCGGTGCGCATCTCGCTCGATCCCAAGGAACTGGCGCAGCGTCCGCTGTCGGTGGGCCTGTCGATGGTAGTGGAGATCGATACACGCGGCCAGGTGCAGGCCGGTGACGTCCAGCCCAAGTCGGCCAGCACCGAGTCCCGCGCCGCCGCACTGTAATCCGGCGACGACAAGGAAAGACTCATCATGTCATCCACACCAAGCGCAACGGCGGGCGACCTGCCCGCCCCCAAGCCTGCCGCCCAGCCCGGTCCCTTCGAGGCCCCGCTGACCGGCGGCCAGCTGGTGGGCGCCGGCATCCTGCTGGCCGCCGCCAACTTCATCGCGGTGCTCGACACCACCATCGCCAACGTCTCGGTCTCGACCATCGCCGGGGCCCTGGGGGCCTCGACCAGCCAGGGCACCTACGTCATCACCTCCTATGCAGTGGCCGAGGCCATCACGGTACCCCTGACCGGCTGGCTGGCCAATCGTTTCGGCACGGTGCGCGTGTTCATCCTCTCGATGGTCATGTTCGGGCTGTTCTCGGCCCTGTGCGGCCTGGCCAATTCGCTGGGCATGCTGATCGCCTTCCGCGTGATGCAGGGCTTGGCCGGTGGCCCGCTGATGCCGCTGTCACAAACCCTGCTGCTGCGCATCTTCCCCAAGGAAAAAGCGCCAGCTGCCGTGGGGCTGTGGGCCATGACCACGCTGGTGGCACCGATTGCCGGCCCGATCCTGGGCGGGGTGCTGTGCGACCAGTACAGCTGGCCCTACATCTTCTGGATCAACGTGCCGGTGGCGCTGATCTGCGGCTATCTCGGCTGGCGCATGCTCAAGCGCTTCGAGACCAAGACCAGCAAGCTGCCCATTGACCGCGTGGGGCTGATCCTGATGGTGGTCTGGGTGGCCGCCCTGCAACTGATGCTCGATGAAGGCAAGGAAAAGGACTGGTTCGCCTCCACCGAAATCGTGCTGCTGGCCGTGACTGCCGTGGTGTTCTTCATCGCCTTCCTGATCTGGGAGCTGACCGAGCACAATCCCATCGTTGACCTGCGGGTGTTCCGCCATCGCGGCTTCACCGCCAGCGTGACCACCATCTGCCTGGCCTTCGGTGCCTTCTTCGGCTCGGTGGTGTTGACGCCCCTCTGGCTGCAGGGCTACATGGGCTATACCGCCACCTGGTCGGGCTGCATCTCGGCGCTGACCGGCATCCTGGCGGTGTTGACCGCGCCCATGGTGGCCAAGATGTCCACCACCATCGATGCGCGCAAGCTGGTGTGCATCGGCGTGACCTGGCTGGGCTTCATCACCTTCCTGCGGGCCTTCAACACCACCGACATGTCGTTCTTCCAGATCGGCTGGCCGCTGTTCCTGCAGGGGATCGGACTGCCGCTGTTCTTCGTGCCGCTCACCGGCCTGGCGCTTTCCAGCGTGAACGAGGAGGAGACCGCATCGGCCGCCGGCCTCATGAGTTTCTGCCGCACCATGGCCGGGGCGATTGCCACCTCCATCGTCAATACCAGCTGGGAAAACGACGCCACCTACTTCCACGCAGAACTGTCCGGCCTGGTCGATCGTGGCGGCGATGCGGTCAACGCCATGATGGCCTCGGGCATGAGCGCCGAGCAGGCGACGGGCTCGCTGGCGCAGACGGTGCAGAACCAGGCCGTGATGCTGGCCACCAACCACATCTTCATGATGGCCGCGGTGTCCTTCTCGCTGGCGGCGCTGGCGGTGTGGCTGGCACCAAAACCGACACGGGTGGCCGATACGACCTCGGCGCACTGATCGAGCAGCTCTCCCCCACAGTCCGTCTCCCCCCTGCGGACTGGGCAGGCGGCCACTTCGGTGGCCGCCTGTTTTTTTGGGCGGCCGACGCAGCACAGGTGATTTTGCTAGACTGCCCCATCGCTGTTCCCCACGCCCTATCGAGGAGACACCCTGCATGAGAGCCCTGCAAGCCCGCCGCTTCGCCATCGACGGCCTGACCCTGTCCGAGATCGACCGTCCCGTACCACGCCGTGGCGAGATCCTGGTGCGCGTGCGCGCCGCCAGCCTGAACTACCGTGACCTGGCGATCCTCTGTGGCGGCTACATGCCCCAGCTGCCCCTGCCCTATACCCCCTGCTCCGATGCCTGCGGCGTGGTCGAGGCGGTGGGCGAGGATGTGAGCCGCTTCCGGGTCGGCGAGCGCGTCATCCCGGTGTACATCCAGGGCTGGCGCGATGGCGCACTCACGCCCGAGCAGCGCAACGGCGGCAGCCTGGGAGGACCGCTCACCGGGGTGCTGCAGGATTACGTGGTGGTCCCCGCCGAAGAAGCCGTAGCCGCGCCGGACTACCTGGATGATGACCAAGCCAGTACCTTGCCGATTGCCGCCCTGACCGCCTGGTCTTGCCTGCAACAGGGCCGATTGCAGGCCGGCCAGACCGTGCTGGTGCAAGGCACCGGCGGCGTGGCCCTGTTTGCAGCGCAGTTCGCGCGGGCCGCCGGGGCGCGCGTGATCGGGCTCACCTCGTCTGACGCCAAGGCAGCCCTGCTGCGCAGCCTGGGCGTGGACACTGTCATCAACTACCGGCATACCCCCGCCTGGGGCCAGTCGGTGCGCGAGGCGACGGGCGGACGCGGGGTCGACATCGTGGTCGAAACCACCGGCAGCAGCCTGTCTGAATCGCTCACGGCGGTGCGCTTCAACGGCTTCGTGGGCGTGGTCGGCTTCGTCGGCGGGATGGAGACCTCGCTCAACATCCGCCAGCTGATCGGCCCCATGATCCGCATGCAAGGCGTGGTGGTGGGTTCGCGCGCCGCACTGGAGGCGATGATCCGCATGATGGCCCTGCACCAGATCCGGCCGCTGATCGACTCCCGCTTCCCCCTGGCCCAAGCAGCCGAGGGCTTTGCCCGGATGCAACGGGGCGAGCATTCGGGAAAGATCGTCATCTCTTTCGATTGAATTCGAGGCCCCAGGCGGGTCAAACGCGGGCTGTGCGCTTGGCTGCACCGGGTCAAGGGCGTACAATCCCGGCTCATGCATGCGGACCACGGTCCGCATTTTTGATTTATGGCGGGCCCGTGCAGCGGGCCGCCATGACGTCCCGCCGCCAGCGTGGCTTGATGAACCCGTGTGATCCACGGAGATCCAGGCCAGCCCGCGCGGCCATGCTTCCCGAACTTGCAAGAAGCGATCCCCGCATCGCCACCCAGACTCATGACCAAAGACCTCGCCGCCCACACGCCGATGATGCAGCAGTACCTCCGCATCAAGGCCGACCATCCCAACACGCTGGTGTTCTACCGGATGGGCGATTTCTATGAACTCTTCTTCGACGATGCCGAAAAGGCCTCACGCCTCATGGGCGTCACGCTGACCCAGCGCGGCTCTTCCAACGGCAACCCGATCAAGATGGCGGGCGTGCCCTTCCACTCGGTGGAGCAATACCTGGCGCGCCTGATCAAGCTGGGCGAGTCGGTGGCGATCTGCGAACAGATCGGCGACCCGGCCACCAGCAAGGGACCGGTGGAGCGCAAGGTGGTGCGGGTGGTCACGCCCGGCACCCTGACCGATTCCGACCTCTTGCCCGAAAAGGCCGAGCGCTGCCTGCTGGCCATGCAGCTGCTGCCTTCCAAGTCGCGCAAGCAGATGCAGGTCGGCCTGGCCTGGCTGTCCATGGCCAGCGGCGCGCTCAAGATGATGGAGTTCACGGTCGAGAGCACGCTGCTCGATGGCCGCGTGAAGCAGGAGCTGGAACGCATCTCGGCCGCCGAGGTGCTGGTGGCCGACGGCCAGCTGGAGCAGTGCGAGCCGCTGCTGCCCAACCGCGCCGTGACGGTGCCGGACTGGCATTTCGACCAGCCCAGCAGCGAGAAAGCCCTGCTCGACCAACTGGGCGTGGCCACCCTGCACGGCTTCGGTGCCGACGGCCTGGGCCCGGCCATCTGTGCCGCCGGTGCCCTGCTGCGCTATGCGCAATCGACCCAGGGACGCGGCCTGCAGCACGTGCGCACGCTCACCGTCGAATCCGAAAATGAATTCATCGGCCTGGATGCGGCCACCCGCCGCAACCTGGAACTGACCGAGACCATCCGCTCGCAGGATGCCAATGCGCTGGCCCCGACGCTGTTCTCCACGCTGGACCACTGCCGTACCGCGATGGGTTCGCGCCTGCTGCGCCACTGGCTGCATCACGCCCTGCGCGACCAGCAAGTGGCGCGCGAACGCCACGCCGCCATCAATGCGCTCATGCGCACCGACGCCTGCTCGGGCCTGTCGGCCACGCTGGCGGCGGTGCCCGACATCGAACGCATCACCACCCGCATCGCCCTGCTCTCGGCGCGTCCGCGCGACCTGGCGGGCTTGCGCAGCGGCCTGCAGCAGTTGGGTTCATTGCGGGCCTACGTGGAAATGTGCGCCCGCGACGCCGAAGCACCACTGCTGGGCCAGTTGCACGAAGACCTGGCCACGCCCGTGGAATGCCTGGACCTGCTGGAACGCGCCATCATGCTGGAGCCCGCCGCCATGGTGCGCGACGGCGGCGTGATCGCGCGCGGCTATGACGCCGAACTGGACGAACTGCGCGGCCTGTCGGAAAACGCCGGCCAGTACCTGCTGGAACTGGAAGCGCGCGAACGGGAACGCACCGGCATTGCCAACCTGCGCGTGGAATACAACAAGGTGCATGGCTTCTACATCGAGGTCACCCACGGCCAGACCGACAAGGTGCCGGAAGACTATCGCCGCCGCCAGACCCTGAAGAATGCCGAACGCTACATCATCCCCGAGCTGAAGGCTTTCGAGGACAAGGCGCTCTCGGCGCAGGAACGCTCGCTGTCGCGCGAAAAATTCCTCTACGAGCAGCTTCTCAACGACATGGGTGCACACATCGTGCGCCTGCAATCCATCGCCCATGCCCTGGCCCAGCTCGACACGCTGGTGGCCCTGGCCGACCATGCCGTGCGCAACAACTGGTGCGCGCCGCAGCTGGTCGATGAGCCCTGCATCCAGATCGAACAAGGCCGCCATCCGGTGGTGGAAAACCAGATCGAACGCTTCATCGCCAACGACTGCCAGCTCGCCGCCGAACGCAAGCTGCTGCTCATCACCGGTCCCAACATGGGTGGTAAATCGACCTTCATGCGCCAGGTGGCGCTGATCACCCTGCTGGCCTACGTGGGCAGCTTCGTGCCCGCCACCAGTGCGGTGATCGGTCCGATCGACCGCATCTTCACCCGCATCGGCGCCGCCGATGACCTGGCCGGCGGCCGCTCCACCTTCATGGTGGAGATGACCGAATCGGCCTCCATCCTCAACAACGCCACCGAACATTCGCTGGTGTTGATGGATGAGGTCGGCCGTGGCACCTCGACCTTCGACGGCCTGGCCCTGGCCTGGGCGATTGCCAAGCACCTCATCGATGTGACGCGCAGTTTCACCCTCTTCGCGACCCACTACTTCGAACTGACCCAGTTGCCCGAGATCCACCCGACCGCGGCCAACGTGCACCTGTCGGCCGTGGAGCACAAGGACAGCATCGTCTTCCTGCATGCCGTCCAGAGCGGCCCGGCCTCGCAGAGCTACGGGCTGCAGGTGGCGCAACTGGCGGGGGTGCCGGCTCCGGTCATCCGCGCCGCGCGCAAGCATCTCTCGGCGCTGGAAAGCCAATCCATGCAGCCAACGCCGCAGTTCGACCTGTTCAGCTCCCCTTCCTTCATGGAAACGCAAGCTGAAGCTGAAGAAGCAGACGATGAACGCAATCCCGCCAGCGCGGTCGAACCCGATCCGCTGGCCCAGGCCCTGCTGCAATCGCTGGACGGCATCGACCCCGATGCCCTGACGCCGCGCCAGGCGCTGGATGCGCTCTACCAGTTGAAGGCCTTGAGCCGGGGACAATAACAACACCACGACAACACCACGGGGACGCCGGCTTGACGCCGCCCTTTGAACCGCAGAAAGACTGCATGCCGATCCGCCCGATCCGACGCATCCTGCTGTGCACCTGCTTCACCGCTGCCATCGTCATGGCGGGCGGTGCGGCATGGGCCGCCGGACAGGACTTTTCGTTCGGCGTGATCAACCATGCCGCGCCCGGCGTCAAGGGCGATGAAGCGCTACGCCAGGCCCTTGCCGAGACCGATGCCGACAATCTCGCCTTCGTGGTGGTCAACGGCATCAAATCCCCTTCTGAACGCTGCGATGACGCGCTCTATGCAGAGCGCCATGCGATGCTCTCGCAGGCGCAGAACGGCATCTTCGTGTCGCTGGCCGGCAGTGACTGGATCACCTGCCGCGACCGCGAGAACCGTTCGGACGCCATCGAACGCCTGGCACGCATGCGCGAGATCTTCTATGCCAGCGAATTCTCGCTGGGCGCGAGCCGGCTGCCGATGCTGCGCCAGTCGCTCACGCCCAAGTTCCGCAGCTATGCCGAGAACACCCGCTGGGAAATCGGCAACGTGCTCTTCGCTACCGTGAACCTGCCGGCGGCCAACAATCACTTCCTGCTCGATGGCGGACGCAACAATGAGTTCGAGGACCGCCTCATCGCCAATCGCAACTGGCTGCAGCACCTGTTCGCCTTTGCCGCCCTGAAGAAGAGCGCGGCCATCGTCTTCTTCAGTGATGGCAACCCCTTCGGGCCGCCGCCCAAGCGTTCCTTCTTCCGCGCCCAGCGCGATGGCTTTGCGGAGACGCGCAAGCTGTTCTCCGACCTGGCGGGCAAATTCCAGGGCCGCGTACTGGTCGTGCACGCCCAGGGCGGCAAGAGCAAGACGCCTGCACAAATCCTGTGGAGCGGCAACCTGGGCAGTGTGGGCGTGGGCGAGCGCTGGCTCAAGGTGGTGGTGGATGACCATCTGCCGCAGCTGTTTGCAGTGGCCGATGCGGATGGCGAACGGCGCTAGGCGCTTGGATCTTGCTGGAAAACGAGGGTTTCCGGTCCATATGAACAAAAACGCCCGCAGAATGCATCTGCGGGCGTTTTTTCTTGCGCGCCGGAAGAAAATGCCCGATCGACGGGTTTTCTCCGGCGCTGCGGTCAGCGATCAGCGATCAGCGACCAGCGCTCAACGATCAGTTCAGCGGCTGGCTGCGGAAGTGGTCGCCGGCGTCGCCTTCATCTTCATCATCGTGATGATGGTGGTGACCATGGGCACCGTGCACGTGGCCGTGGGCCACTTCTTCTTCGGAGGCGGCGCGCACTTCGGTGACGGCCAGTTCAAAGCGCAGCGCGATGCCGGCCAGCGGATGGTTGCCATCGAGCACGGCCTTGCCGTCCGCCACTTCGGTGACGGTGAAGATGACCGACTCTTCGCTGTCGTCGTCGGGCGAACCTTCGAACTGCATGCCCACTTCCAGCGGCTGCGGCAGGCGCTCGACCGGCTCGATCTTGACCAGCTCGGAATCGTATTCGCCGAAGGCATCTTCCGGCTCGACCTGGATGGTGGTGCTGTAGCCGACTTCCTTGCCGTCCAGCGCTTCTTCGATCTTGGGCAGGGTGTTGTGATAGCCGCCGTGCAGGTAGACCATCGGCTCGCTGCTTTGCTCGATCAGGTTGTTCTGGGCATCCGACAGCTTGTAGTTGACGGAAACGACGGTATTCTTCGCGATCTTCATCGTAAGGGTCCTTTGTATCGATAGTGGTGCGGGAGCGGCAGCTGCTGCGGAAGCGTCGCGCGGGACACCTGCCACCCGGGTTGGGGCCTAAGAACCATCCCCTTGCCATTCCCGCGAGGCAAGGACGCTTTCAAAAACGGTATCTCGACTCCGCGATTATACCTGCATCAAACTTGGCCGCCGCCAAAGGCGTACGGCTGCGCTGGCACCTCTATAATGGCGACCATGAAAAAACTCGATCTGCTCGGCGGCATCACGCCCGCCCAATTCCTGCGTGACTACTGGCACAAGAAGCCGCTCCTGATCCGCAACGCCATCCCCGGTTTCACGGCACCGCTGCCGCGCCAGGAACTGTTCGACCTGGCCCGTCGCGATGAGGTCGAATCGCGCCTCATCACCCATCGCACCGATGGCTGGGACATGCAGCATGGCCCCTTCAACAAGCTCCCGCCCTTGAAGCAAAAGGCCTGGACCCTGCTGGTACAAGGCGTGAACCTGCACCACCCGGCCGCCGACGCCCTGCTGCGCCAGTTCCGTTTCGTGCCCGATGCACGCCTGGACGACCTGATGATCAGCTACGCCACCGATGGCGGTGGCGTCGGCCCGCATTTCGATTCCTATGACGTCTTCCTGCTGCAAGCCCACGGACAACGCCGCTGGCGCATCAGCGCGCAAGACGACCTGACGCTGGAAGAAGGCGTGCCGCTGAAGATCCTCAGCAACTTCCAGGCCGAACAGGAATTCGTGCTGGAACCGGGCGACATGCTCTACCTGCCGCCGCAATACGCGCATGACGGCGTAGCCATCGGTGAATGCATGACCTATTCGGTCGGCTTCCGCTCGCCGGCCTACCAGGAACTGGGCGAATCCTTCCTGGAATTCATGATGGATACCATCGACCTGCCCGGCCGCTATGAAGATCCTGACCTGAAAGCCACCGCCAAGCCGGCGGAATTGCCGCTCGACATGGTGGCGCGCATCCGCGACGAACTCAACAAGATCCGCTTCACCGACGACGACATCACCATCTTCCTGGGTGAGCATCTGTCGGAGCCCAAACACAGTGTTTTCTTCGAGGCGCCGGCCCAGGAATTATCGTTTGCTCGCTTTTTCCAGGGCGCCAAGAAACGTGGCCTGGCGCTGCATCGCAAGACGCGCATGCTGTACCGTGGCTCTCACGTCTTCATCAATGGCGAATCCTTCCAGGTCAATCGCGGTGACAAGGCGATCCTGGCGCGCTTGGCCGACTCGCGTGTGCTGGAGAAAACCGACCTCGACCTGGCCTCCGAAGACCTGCTGGAAGCATTGCATCAATGGCATGAAAGTGGCTGGCTCGAGATTGTTCGAGACTAATCAAATTTATCGCGAACACTTCTCGAAATCACTTTAGAAAATCCCGGAGAGCGGCTTGCGTCAAGACTTTGCGGGCCGCTCCAACGCGATGTAAGTTCTTACAAATTCTTACGAATTCCCATAGTGGCGATGTGATTCCGGAAAAAAATAGCTATAATGATGGGCTGGAAAGTTTTCGTTGTCAGGCGTTGTTTCGGCAGTCAAAAAGAAGCAAGAACCGAAGCCCGACCGTGAGGTCTTACCCGCGGCGAAAGCCTCCCAGTAGAGCGATAATTACCGGTAATTATTCATCGCACAATTTTTAAATATTGAAGGAATATTCATGAAAAAGACTCTGTTGATCGCTTCGTTGTTGGCTGTTGCCCTGGCTGCTTGCGGCAAGAAGGAAGAAGCTCCGGCACCTGCAGCTGCTCCTGCTGCTGAAGCTCCGGCCGCTGCTGCTCCGGCTGCTGATGCAAAGCCGGCTGACGCCGCTCCTGCTGCTGACGCTGCCAAGCCGGCTGACGCCGCTGCTCCGGCTGCTGACGCTAAGCCTGCTGACGCTGCCGCTCCGGCCGCTGATGCAAAGCCGGCTGAAGCCGCTCCGGCCAAGTAATCTTCGGATTATTTTCGGAAAAAACCGGTCGCAAGACCGGTTTTTTTTCGTCCCTGTGTTTCGTCCCTGCTCCGCGTATCGCCCCGTCTTTTCCTTCATCTCCGCCGCTCTTTCCCTCTCCCCCTCGGCATCCAGACTGCGCTGTTCCTTGATCTGGCGCAAACGCATCAGATCGTCCCACAAAGCCTTCGCAGCACCCCGTCCATATGCACGTACTGACAATGGCCTGACGGGCTGCCAAGGCCCTTTTTTCTTATCGGGGATACAAGATCGACGCATGCACGCATGCCGCGCTACGGGTACCCGCAAAAATGAATCTTCAACGTGAATGAAAAGAGAAACAAATTGTTTCTGCGGCGGTGCGACAGTGCTGGGACCAGCCTGACAAAAAGCTGACCCACTCGCGTTTTTTGACTACACGTCCAGCCAGGAAAAACCTTCTTCCTGGCAGGCAATGCCGATGTCGCCAAAGGTCGTGCCGAGCACGCTTTCGATGGCCGCGCGGGCCAGTTCGGGGGTGTTGTTCTGCTGGCTCAGGTGAGCGCCGATGACGCGCTTGAGCCGGCTCTTGTCGAGCAACCGGAGGATCTCTGCGCTGGCATCGTTGGCCAGGTGGCCGTAGTCTCCACCGATGCGGCGCTTGAGGAAGGCCGGATATGGCGAGCGATCCAGCATCTCGCGGTCGTGATTGCATTCCAGCAGCAGGGCATCGCAGGCATCGAGGGCCTGCACCAGGTGCGCGGTCGGCTGGCCGGCGTCGGTCAACACGCCCAGGCGGCGGTCGCCATCGCTGGCCACGTACTGGACCGGCTCACGGGCATCGTGCGGAACGGTATAGGGAGAGAGTTCGAGGTCGCCGATGGCAAGCTTCTGGCCATCGGCACAGAAACGCACATCGACATCGTTGGCCTGCTCGGCCACCGCTTGCCAGGTGCCGTAGCTGAGCCAGACCGGGATGCGATAGCGTCGCGCGAATTTGAAGACGCCGCTGACGTGGTCTGAATGTTCATGCGTGACCACGATGGCCGAGACGTCCGAAGGATCCAGGCCCAGGCGCAGCATGCGCTTTTCGGCTTCGCGCAAAGTAAAGCCGCAGTCCAGCATGACCGTTGTCCCCGAGGAGGGACGCTGGTCGCCGGCTGCGGCCGAGATCAGCAGCGCATTGCCTTCGCTGCCGCTACCGAGGCTCGCGAACTTCATCTGAGCCCCGGGTCCTGCTTACTTCAGCTGGTCGTTGAGCAGACCGAGGATCTTGTCGGAGATACCCGAGGTATCCGGACCACCCTCGCCGTTCTGCACGACGATGTTGCTGCTGTCGGCGCCAGCACCCTTGACCACGATGCGGTACTTGGCAGCCTTCTTGTCCTTGTCCTTGGAGCTGAAGATGCGCGAGAAGAAGCCGTCATCCTTCTTGTCCTTGGCGTCCTGGTTCTGGTCCACGTAGCGCACGTAGTAGATGCCCTGGCTGCGGTCGCGATCTTCCACGGTGAAGCCCACGCGATCCAGTGCCAGGCCGACACGGCGCCATGCGCGGTCGAAACCTTCATCCACTTGCACGCTGTTGCCGGTGGCGGTCTTCTGCAGGCGCGAGCGGGACTGCAGCGAGGGGGCGTTGGCCACGGCGGCCTTGGCCTTGGTTTCTTCAGCACCCAGGCGCACCATCAGGCGCGACAGGAATTCAGCTTCCAGGCCCGGATCGGAAGGACGCGCGGTCCACACCGAGGTTTCCTTGGCCGAACCGGTCAGCACTTCTTCGGCACCGCGATGGCTGATGAAGATTTCGGTGGTGCCGTTGGGGCCGCGCTCCAGGCGGGTGCGGAACTTGTCGCGCTCGCCGGTGGAGTACAGCGAATCAAACACCTTGCCCAGCGTGTTGCGGATGAAGTCCTGCGGGATCTTGGCGCGGTTCTCGGCCCAGTCGGTTTCCATCACGCCGGTATCGGGCGATTCGATGTTGATCAGGAAACCGCTGTCCTGCCAGAAGTCCTTGATCTGCGGCCACAGCTGTTCCGGGGTCTGCTTGACCACCAGCCAGCGCTGCGAGCCATCGCGCTCGATGCGGATCTCGTCGCCCTTGGAGGTCGGCGCCACGGAGGTGACATCGGTGGTCGGCTTGTTCTGCTGTTCCAGCTGGTAACCCGACGCAGTGGCCACGCCCTTGTTGGCTTCAGGGATGGCGTAGCGGTTGTCGCGCTGCAGCTGGGTCAGGTCGGGCGGCACTTCCAGGCGCGGGCCACGGGCCTTTTCGGCGCTCTTGTAATCGATACGGTCGCCTTCGAGCATGTTGCCGATGGACGAGCATCCTGCCAGTCCGGCCAGCGCCAGTGCGACGACGATGCTGCGTTGGGTAAGTGTGTACGCGGAGCGGGAGACCGGACGAACGTTATTGCTATTAGTCATATCGTTACTAGTGAAAGCGGAATCGGATTTCAGGAGACCTGCGCCAAAGCGGCCAAGCCGATCAGTTTAAGACGCCGGACTCGCGCAGGGCGGCACGGACGGTGTCGTGGAAGGACGCACCCAGCGGCGCCAGCGGCAGGCGCATGCCCGACGGGATCAGGCCCATCTCCTGCATGGCCCACTTCACCGGCACCGGGTTGGGCTCGACGAAGAGCTTGTTGTGCAGCGGCAGCAGCTTGTTGTTCAGTTCCACGGCACGGGCGATGTTGCCGCTCATGGCGGCCACGCACAGCTCGTGCATGTCGCGCGGGGCGACGTTGGCCGTCACCGAGATGTTGCCGGCGCCGCCATACAGCATCAAGGCGATGGCGGTAGCGTCGTCACCGGAGTAGACCGCGAAATCCTTGGGGGCCAGGCGGATCAGGTCGGTGCCGCGGGCGATGTTGCCGGTGGCGTCCTTCACACCCACGATGCCCTTGACCTGCGCCAGGCGCAGGATGGTCTCGTTGCTCATGTCGGCCACCGTACGGCCGGGCACGTTGTACAGGATCACCGGCAGATCCACCGCTTCGGCGATGGTCTTGAAGTGCAGGTACATGCCTTCCTGGGTCGGACGGTTGTAGTAGGGCACCACCTGCAGCGAGGCGTCGGCGCCGACCTTCTTGGCGAAGGCGGTCAGCTCGATGGCTTCGGCGGTGGAATTGCCGCCGGTACCGGCGATGATGGGGATGCGTTTGGCCGTATGCTCGACCGCGACCTTGATCAGTTCGCAGTGCTCTTCCATCGAGACGGTGGGCGATTCGCCGGTGGTACCGACGATGACGATGCTGTCGGTTCCCTCGGCGATATGCCAGTCGATCAGCTTGCGCAGGCCGTCGTAGTCGAGGCTGCCGTCCGGATGCATGGGAGTGACGATTGCAACAATGCTACCCTTGATCATGGTGTGCGTATGTAAGGTGGTGGTCAGAATAAAGGCCTGATTGTAGCGGATAGACGCCTCATCAGGTCAATTTGCGGCTGCTACAGTTGAAAGCGGACGTAAAAAAAGCCGGAGAACCCGCCCCTGCGGGCCCCGCGACGGCCTCAAACCCGCTTGCCGCCGGTCAATCACTCAATAACCCAGCCCCATGGCTTCGCGCACGTCGCGCATGGTGTCCTGGGCCAGCTTGCGTGCCTTGTCACAGCCATCGGCGACAATGGCGCGCACCAGCGAGGGATCATCCAGGTAAGGCTGGGCACGTTCCAGCATCGGCTGCTGCTCTTGCAGGATGGCATCGATCACCGGTTGCTTGCACTCCAGGCAACCGATCCCGGCCGAACGGCAGCCCTTGGCTGCCCATTCCTTCACTTCCGACGGGGAATAGACCTGGTGGAATTGCCAGACCGGGCATTTGTCCGGATCGCCCGGATCGCTGCGGCGCACGCGCTGCGGGTCGGTCGGCATGGTCTTGACCTTCTTGGTGACCGAAGCCGCATCTTCACGCAGGGCGATGGCATTGCCATAGCTCTTGGACATCTTGGCTCCATCCAGCCCCGGCAGGCGCGAAGCCTCGGTCAGCATGGCCTGCGGCTCGGTGAGGATCAACTTGCGGCTGCCTTCGAGATAGCCGAACAAACGTTCACGATCGATCATCGACAGGTTCTGGGCATCGTCCAGCATGGCCTTGGCCTGTTCCAAGGCTTCATCATCGCCCTTTTCCTGGAATTGCGTGCGCAGTTCCAGGTACAGCTTGGCGCGCTTGCTGCCCAGCTTCTTGGTGGCAGCCAGGGCCTTTTCCTCGAAGCCTTTTTCCTTGCCGTACAGGTGGTTGAAGCGGCGCGCGATCTCGCGCATGATCTCGATGTGCGGCACCTGGTCCTCACCCACCGGCACCTGGCTGGCGCGGTAGATCAGCACGTCGGCCGCCTGCAGCAGCGGGTAGCCCAGGAAGCCGTAGGTGGCCAGGTCGCGGTCGGCCAGCTTTTCCTGCTGGTCCTTGTAGGTCGGCACGCGTTCCAGCCAGCCCAGCGGGGTGGCCATGGACAGCAGCAGGTGCAGTTCGGCGTGCTCGGGCACGCGCGACTGGATGAACAGCGTCGCCTGGGCAGGATCGACCCCGGCAGCGAGCCAGTCGATCACCATTTCCCAGGTGCTGGTCTCGATCACGGAGGGATCGTCGTAATGGGTGGTCAGTGCATGCCAGTCGGCCACGAAGAACAGGCAGGGCAGCTCGGACTGCAGCTTGACCCAGTTCTTCAGGGCACCGTGATAGTGGCCCAGGTGCAGCGCGCCCGTGGGGCGCATGCCGGAGACGACGCGGTCAGGATACATGGCGTTTGGCGTGGGTTGGCGGTTGGCGGTTCGACATGAACGGGATCAACTCGGTGAACAATCAGAACAACAAGGAAATGGGGAAGGTAATGAGCTGCAGCAGCTTGCTGGCCACATACATCACCGGCGCCATCCACCAGGTGTAGATCACCTTGAGCAGCACCAGCGCCATGACGATGAAGAAGCCGTAGGGCTCGATCTGGGCGAATTTGTAGGCGTATTTGTTCGGCAACAGGCTGGTGAGGATGCGACCGCCATCCAGGGGCGGGATCGGGAACAGGTTGAAGGCGAACATCACCAGGTTGGTCAGCACCCCGGCCTTGGCCATGAGCATGAAGAATTCTTCTTGCACCCCGCCCAGCACCAGGGCATAGATGGCCAGCGTCCACAGCAGCGCCATGAAGAAGTTGGCCGCAGGGCCGGCCAGCGAAACCCAGGCCATGTCGCGCTTGGGCTTGCGCAGGTGGCCGAAGTTGATCGGCACCGGCTTGGCATAGCCGAACAGGAAGGCACCGCTGGTGGCGAAGTACAGCAGGATGGGAATGAGGATGGTACCGAAGGGATCGATGTGCTTGAGCGGGTTGAGGCTCATGCGCCCCATCGAATAAGCAGTCGTATCCCCGAAAAACTTGGCCGCATAGGCATGGGCCGCCTCGTGCAGGGTAATGGCGAAGAGCACGGGCAGCGCGTAAACCGCGACGGTCTGGATGAGTTCGTTCATGGGCGGGGATTTTAGCAGAGGGACAACGAACTGCCCCGGATTCGCTCAGGGCAGGTCCGGCGCGCCGGGTGGGAAGGACAACTACTTCGCTTATGCAGCCTGCAAACCGAAGATGCCGGCGTCTCCCCTGCCCTGCCGCACCAGCACGGGCTCATTGTCATCGGTGAGATCGATCACGGTAGTCGGCTCCAGGCTGCAGGCGCCGCTGTCGATGACCAGGTCGATCTGCTTTTCCAGATGGCTGCGGATGTCTTCGGCACTGGTCAGCGGCAAGTCTTCGTCCGGCAGGATCAGGGTGGTTCCCAGCAGCGGCTGGCCCAGTTCTTCCAGCAGCATGTGGGCGATGCGGTTCTCCGGCACACGCAGGCCGATGGTCTTGCGCGAGGGGTGCGAGAGGCGGCGCGGCACTTCCTTGGTGGCTTCCAGGATGAAGGTATAGGCCCCCGGCGTGGCGGCCTTGAGCAGGCGGTACTGGCGGTTGTCGACCTTGGCGTACTGTGCGATCTCGGAGAGGTCACGGCACAGCAGGGTCAGGTGGTGCTTGTCGTCCACGCCACGGATGCGGCGCACGCGTTCGACGGCATCCTTGTTGTCCAGCTGGCACACCAGCGCGTAGCAGGAGTCGGTAGGCAAGGCCACCAGGCCGCCCTTGTGGATGATCTGCGCGGCTTGCTTGATCAGGCGCAGCTGCGGGTTGTCGGGGTGAATCTCGAAAAACTGGCTCATGATGCGGTTTCCGTTTCCAATCCAAATCCAAATCGTCAAAAGCACAACGGCGGTGTCGCCACCGCCGTTGTCGCTGCCCGCCGGGCTTAGCGCTGGCCGCGCAGGGCGGCGATGCGCTGTTCCAGCGGCGGGTGTGTCGAGAACAGCTCCATGATGCCGGGCTTGTCGCTGATGCCCAGGGCTGCCATGTTCTGCGGCAGGCCTTCCGGCGAAAAGCCGCCCAGGCGCGCCAGGGCATTGATCATCGGCTGGGGCGTACCCAAGAGGCGCGCGGCACCGGCATCGGCCCGGAATTCACGATGGCGCGAGAACCAGGCCACGATGATCGAGGCGCCGATACCGAAGACCACCTGGCACACCATCACCGTCACCATGTAGCCGATGCCGGGGCCGGAGGACTCGTTGTTGCGGCGCAGGGCCGAATCCACGAAATAGCCGACCACCCGCGACAGGAACACCACGAAGGTATTCACCACGCCTTGGATCAGGGTCATCGTCACCATGTCGCCATTGGCGATGTGGGCCACCTCGTGGCCCAGCACGGCTTCCACTTCCTCCTGCGTCATGCCCTGCAGCAGGCCGGTCGAGACCGCCACCAGGGCCGAATCGCGGAAGGCACCGGTGGCAAAGGCATTGGGTTCGCCGTCATAGACCGCCACCTCCGGCATGCCGATCCCGGCGCGCTGGGCCAGCTTGCCCACGGTCTGCAGCAGCCAGGCTTCGGTACCGTTCATGGGCGTTTCGATCACGCGCGCGCCGGTGGACCACTTGGCCATGCTCTTGCTCATCAGCAAGGAGATGATCGATCCGGTGAAACCGACCACCAGCGAGAACACCATCAGCATCGGCAGGTTCAGGCCGGAACGAGTGAGGAAGCGGTCCACGCCCAAGAGGGAGAGGATCACGCTCATCACCACCAGCACGGCGATGTTGGTGGCGATAAACAGCAGGATGCGTTTCATCGGGGAAAACTCCTATCGGAAAAGTGGTTATTAGATAGGAATCGGCCGGCTGAATTCAAGGGCTTCACAGCCCCCAGTCGTGCCAGACCGGCTTGACCCCGGTGGGCAGCGGCGGCAGTCCGCCCAGGTCCATGCGCGACTCGCCCGGACCGTGGAAATCCGAGCCCATCGAGGCCAGAAAGCCGTAACTGCGCGCTACCTGGGCGTATTCCTGGTACTGCTCCGGCGTATGGCTGCCGGTATTGACTTCGATGGCCGCGCCGCCCAGCTGCTTGAACTCGTCGAAGAGCGCGCCGAACTGGGTCTGGGTGTACTTGTAGCGGCCCGGATGGGCGATCACTGCCACCCCGCCAGCCCCGCGGATCCAGCGCACCGACTCTTCCAGCGTGGCCCAGCGGTGCGGCACGTAGCCGGGCTTGCCCTCGGTGAGGTAGTTGGCGAAGACTTCCTTGGTATCGCAGCAGGTGCCGCATTCGACCAGGTAGCGCGCAAAGTGCGTGCGCGAGATCAGGTCGGGATTGCCCACGTGCTTCAACGCACCTTCATACGCACCGCAGATGCCGTGCCGGTCCAGCGCCTCGGCGATCTCGCGGGCGCGGCGTTCGCGGCCGTTGCGGGTGGCGGCCAGTCCTTCAACCAGGTCCTGGTTGGTCTCGTCGATACGCAAGCCCACGATATGCACCGTATGCCCGGCCCAGGTGACCGAAATTTCCACGCCAGCGACATGTTCCATGCCCAGCGCGCGCGCGGCCGCACGGGCGCGTGCCACGCCGCCCACTTCATCGTGGTCGGTCAGCGCCCATACGCCCACACCATTGGCCTTGGCGCGCGCGGCCACTTCTTCCGGCGGCAACAGGCCGTCGGAGACGTTGGAGTGGCAATGCAGATCGAACTTGAGTTCAGACATAGGAAGTCGCAATGACCTCAGCGACCGCGCCGGTCGCTTGTGGCTGCCGCCGGTCAGGGAGGTCCGGGTGATTGGAATGTTTCCATTTTACGCGCTTGGTGCCGACCCCGCACTGCACCGCACGATGCGGCCGGCCTCAGGCCGGCTGCTGCAGGAAAGCCTCGATCAGTTGCGCCAGCCGTTCGGGCTGGTCGTGATGCAGCATGTGGCCGGCATCGGCGATCATCTCCACCTGCGTCTTCGGGATACAGGCGATGCGGCGGTCGATTTCTTCACGTTTCAACGAAGCCGGACCGAAGAAACGCCAGATATCGCTGTCAATCGCCTCGATCCACAGCACCGGCGCGGTAATGCGGCTCCAGCAGGCCATCATTTCATCGACCCGGTACAGGATGGGGCTGACCTGCTTGTGGGCCGGATCACCCAGGATCTGCCACAGGCCGCTCTCATCCTGCTGCGCCCAATGCTGGGCCAGGAAACCGGCGCGCTCGTCCGAGAGGCGTGCATTGTTCTTCTGCAGCCGCGCCGCGACCTCTTCGAGCGTCTCGTAGCCGCGCAATACGGGACGATTCTTCATCTCGTCCAGCCATTGCGTGAAGCGTCCCGGCGCCTGCTCCGGCTTGGCCGTGGGCAGGCCAATGCCTTCCAGGTTCACCAGCCGCTTGATGCGCTGGGGCCGCACGCCCGCATACAGGCTCACCACGTTGCCGCCCATGCTGTGGCCGAGCAGGTTGATGGGCTCCTCGCCGGCATAGTGGTCGAGGATGGCGTCGAGGTCGGCCAGGTAATCGGGGAACCAGTAGGACTGCGCCGGGGCTCGCTCGGTCAGGCCGAAACCGCGCCAGTCGGGGGCGATCACATGCCACTCCCCTTGCAGGGCATCGACCATGAACTGGAACGAGGCCGACATATCCATCCAGCCGTGCATCATGAAGATCTTGGGGGCCTGCGGGTCGCCCCAGTGGCGCACGTGGTAGCGCAGGCCGCGCACATCGAGGAATTCGGAACGGGAGGTTTTTTTGGCGATGGTTTGGCGCATGGCTTGTCTTTTTTGTCGGTACTGCGGGGCGGAACGAAGGATCAAGCCGCAAAGTATAGACAAAAGTGAACGATCGTGCGTCCGCCCTGCCCCGCCAGCCGCCTCAGGGAAGGAAACGCCCGAGGTCGAAGGTGGATGTATGACCGATCTGGGCGAAGTTCTGCTCCAGCCATTCGGAGGCGCGCTCGCGGCCCTGCTGGAACAGGCTGCCGATGAAACTGGCCTGGGTATTGAGCTTGGAGAGGTTGGTCAGCTGCTCCATCAGTTCATTGGCATCGATCATGTGGATGTTGAGCTGGCGCAGCCGCCGCTCCAGCGAGCCGAAGGCCAGGGTTGAATTCTCGGCCTCGCGCTTGGCCAGGGCCAGTCCGCTCAGTTCGGTGAAGAAGGCCGAGCTGAAGCTGATTTCCGAGAGCCGCTGGCCGATGTCGTGGCTGGAGGTGGGCGTGCCGGCGCGGCGACTGGGATGCAGCAGCACCACCATCACGTCGCGCGCGGCACAGGAATGCAGGAGCGGGAAAATCGGCGGGTTGGCGGTCAGGCCGCCATCCCAATAGGCTTCGCCATCGATCTCGATGGGCCGGTGCAGCGAAGGCAGGCAGGCCGAGGCCAACAGCACTTCCACCGACAGATCGGGGTTGCGGAAGATCTTCAACGTGCCGGTGCTGACCTGGGTGGCCGCAATGAACAATTTCAGTTCACGCTGGCTGCGCACGCGTTCGAAATCGACCTGCTCCACCAGGATGTCGCGCAGCGGATTGATATCCAGCGGATTCAATTGCGTGGGCGAGAAGAAGCGCGTCATCGCCAGCAGTGCCTGCATGCCGGGCAGTGGTGCGGGGTTGGCGATGACGGGCGCGCCTTCGGCCGTCACATGGTCCAGCGGCACGCCATTGGAGAGCGCAGTCCAGAAGCGCTCCAGCGCGGCGCGGGCACCGTCGCGGCCATCCTGCACGTAACCCTGGGCCATCACCGCCGCATTCATGGCCCCGGCCGAGGCACCGCTGATGCCTTCCAGGTCCAGCCGGCCATCCTCCAGCAAACGATCCAGCACGCCCCAGGTGAAGGCGCCATGCGAGCCCCCGCCTTGCAGGGCCAGACTGACGATCTTGTTCGACATGATGTCCTTTATCTTCACGTGCCGCGTGACAGGCCCGCACGATGAGGCCGGGCGCAGGGGCAGTGGCGCTGTCACGCCGGCGTCACCACTTCGGCTTATGCTGCACTGCACTATCATGGTATAACAGGAAGACGGCTGGAGATAGTGGCAGCTTGGACAGACATGTTGATTCCAGGAGGAAACATCCTGCCATCCAGCTCAGCCATTGTAACCATGTACTGACGTAACGACGGACACAGCAGAGGACACATGAAATCGATTTGCGTATATTGCGGTTCTTCCCCCGGCGCTTCCCCGGCCTATGCCCAGGCGGCGCGCAAGCTGGCCCAGGAGATGGTGAAGAACAACATCGCCCTGGTCTATGGCGGCGGCAATGTGGGCCTGATGGGCATCATCGCCAGTGAAGTCATGAAGCTCGGCGGCGAAGCCACCGGCGTCATCCCCAAAGCCTTGCTGGACAAGGAACTGGGCCACGATGGCCTGACCCGCCTGCACATCGTCAAGGACATGCACGAACGCAAGGCCATGATGGCCGAGCTGTCCGATGGCTTCGTGGCCATGCCCGGCGGCATGGGCACCCTGGAAGAACTGTTCGAAGTGCTGACCTGGGCCCAGCTGGGCTTCCACTACAAGCCGATCAGCCTGTACAACGTGGACGGCTTCTACAACAACCTGATCGCCTTCGTCGACCACCTGGTCTCGCAGCGCTTCGTCAGCAGCGACCAGTCCGGGCTGATGATGCATGAGGCCGATCCGGTCAAGCTGATCGAACGCTTCCAGACTTTCAAGCCGACCTACAAGACCAAGTGGGCCGATCGGGAAGCGGTGGCCAACCTGGTGCCCTGACACCGGTTTTTTACACAAGCGTTCACCTGGCAGCACCAAGAACAACGCCCGTCCCTCTTGCGAGGCGACGGGCGTGTTGTTTTCTTCACTTCGGCTTGAAACCAGCGTAGATCAGGCCTCCAGCGCCTGGCGGAAATCGGCCACCAGGTCATCGGTATCTTCCAAGCCCACGGAGACACGAATCAACGATTCGGCGATGCCCATGCTGGCGCGGCGCTCGGCGCCCATCTCGTAGAAGATGGTGTGCGCCACCGGGATCACCAGCGTGCGGGTGTCGCCCAGGTTGCTGGCCGCCACGGCCAGGTTCAGGCGGTTGAGGTAATCGAAGCAGTCGATGCTGTCCTTCAGCTCGAATGACATGAGGCTGCCGAAGGAGCGGAACAGCTGCTTGCACAGGGCGTGCTGCGGATGCGACTCCAGCCCCGGATAGTAGACCGCCGCCACGCGCGGATCGGCTTCCAGCATCTGGGCCAGCGCCAGCGCATTCTTGCATTCACGTTCCTGGCGCAGGGCCATGGTCTCGGCGCCGACGGCGATGTGGTGTGCCGCTTCCGGACCCAGCGTCGCGCCGAAGTCGCGCAGCGCCTTGGCGCGGATCTGCGCCATGCCCCATTGCGGGGCCGGGTTCTTCTTGTAGCTGTCGGCAATGTGCGGGTAGCGCGTCCAGTCGTATTCACCGGTATCGGTCAGGGCCCCACCCAGGGCATTGCCGTGGCCGCCGATGGACTTGGTCAGCGAATTGACCACCAGGCCGGCCCCGACCGTCTTGGGACGGAACAGGTAGGGCGAGGTCATGGTGTTGTCCACCACGTAGAGGATGCCGCGCTCGCGGCACAGTTCGCCGATGCGCTTCAGGTCCGCCACCTGGGTGCGCGGGTTGGCGATGGTTTCCACGAAGACCAGGCGGGTCTGCGGCGTGATGACCGCTTCCACGTTCTTCACATCGGTAGCATCCACCATGGAGACCTTGGCACCCTGCGCGCCCACCGTCATCCAGAGACTATTGGTATTACCGAACAGGAAAGCCGACGACACCACATGATCGCCCTCGCGCAGCAAGCCCTGGACGATGGCACCAATGGCGGCCATGCCGGTGGCAAAACAGATGGTGGACTTGCCGTCTTCCATCTTGGTGATCTTGTCTTCCAGCGCCGACACCGTCGGGTTGCCCTGGCGGCCATAGCGATAGCCGGGCTGCTTGCCCTGGAACACTTCGGCCAGCTGGCGCGCATCTTCGTAGCCGAAGGTCACGGAGGTGTGGATGGGCTTGTGCAGCGAGCCGTGTTCGATGCCCTTCTGGCGGTCGCTGTGGAGGATGGTGGTGGTGAAGCCGTAGGTCTTTTTATCGTTCATCGCGTAGTCGGAAAGGCAGAAGAAATGAGCAAGGCCGGCGCAGGGCCAAAGGCAAAATGATAAGCCAGATTCCCGCCGGCTGGTTTGCACGGCACATCAACGCAAAACGCCGGTACCGCCAAAGCGGCCACCGGCGTCCTGGTCCAGCCTGGAGTCAGGCGGCGAAGGTCAGTCCACGCGCGCCAGGTTCAGGTTCAGCTGGGAACGCACCACATCTTCCAGCGCCGGCTTGGGGTTCTTGCGGGCGTATTCGATGCGGTCCAGGTATTCCTGGGTGATGTCGCCGGTGATGTAATGACCGTCGAAGCAGGAGGCCTCGAATTGCTTCAGGGCCGGGTTGGCGTCGGAGATGGCACGCTTCAGGGCTTCCACGTCCTGGTACACCAGGGCATCGGCGGTGATCTCGCGGCAAACCTCTTCGTCGCTGCGGCCGAAGGCGATCAGTTCGTCACGGGTCGGCATGTCGATGCCGTACACGTTGGGGAACTTCACCGGCGGCGCGGCCGACGCGAAGATCACGTTCTTGGCACCCGACTCGCGGGCCATCTGCACGATTTCACGGCTGGTGGTGCCGCGCACGATGGAATCATCCACCAGCAGCACGTTCTTGCCCTTGAACTCGCTGCCGATGGCGTTGAGCTTCTGGCGCACCGACTTCTTGCGCAGTGCCTGGCCCGGCATGATGAAGGTGCGGCCGATGTAGCGGTTCTTGATGAAGCCTTCGCGGTACTCGATGCCCAACTTCAAGGCCAGTTCCATGGCCGCCGGACGCGAGGAATCGGGAATCGGCATGACCACGTCGATCTCGCCATGCTTGAACTGGCTACGGATCTTGTCGGCCAGGAACTCGCCCATCTTCAGGCGGGTGGCGTAGACCGAGGCGCCATCGATGATGGAGTCCGGACGGGCCAGGTAGACGTATTCGAAGGCACAGGGGTTCAGCGTCGGGTTTTCGGCGCATTGCTGGTTGTACAGCTTGCCGTCGTTGTCGATGAAGATCGCTTCACCCGGGTTGACGTCGCGCAGGAAGCGGAAGCCCATGCCTTCCAGGGCCACCGATTCGCTGGCCATCATGTATTCGATGCCCTTGTCGCTCTCGTTGAAGCCCAGGCACATCGGACGGATGCCGTACGGATCGCGGAAGCCCAGGAGGCCATAACCGGCGATCTGCGCTACCACGGCGTAGGAGCCGCGCACGCGCTTGTGGACCATGGCCACGGCCTTGAAGAGCGCCGCCGGATCGAGCGAGTAGCCGGTGGTGGCTTGCTGGATCTCGTGGGCCAGCACGTTCAACAGCACTTCGGTATCGGAATCGGTGTTGATGTGGCGGCGATCGTTCTTGAACATCTCGATCTTCAACTGTTCCGCATTGGTCAGGTTGCCGTTGTGCGCCAGGATGATGCCGAAGGGGGCATTGACGTAGAAGGGCTGCGCTTCTTCTTCCGAGGACGAGCTGCCTGCGGTCGGATAGCGCACCTGGCCGATGCCGGTGTTGCCGGGCAGCGAGCGCATGTTGCGGGTACGGAACACGTCGCGCACCAGGCCATTGGCCTTGTGCATCGAGAAACCGTTGCTGTGGTTGGTTGCGATCCCCGCCGCATCCTGGCCGCGGTGCTGCAGCAGCAGCAGCGCGTCATACAGCATCTGGTTGACGGGACTATGAGAGACGATACCGACGATGCCACACATGGTGGACTCCTAACGAAAAACGAAAACGAAAATGAACCACGACTGCCACGCCACTCCCGCGATCCGGAGGTCCCCGCCACGGGGCCGTCCATCCGCTCACACCGGAGTGGAAAAACTCACATGCTCGGCCAGCTTGCCCGGCAGGTAAGGCAGCACCGCTTCGGCGGCCTGCTCGACCCAGGGGCTGAAGCGTGCCTGCTTCCAGAAATCCTGCTGCGGAATGGCCGTGGTACCGCACAGCAAGGCCACCGCCACCACCAGCAACACCCCGCGCGCCACGCCAAAAATGCTGCCCAGCGTGCGATCGAGGAAACCCAGGCCGGTCGCCTTGACCAGCTCGCCCAGCGTCTTGGCCACCAGCGCCATCAACAGGCGCGTACCGATGAACAGCGCAATGAAGGCCACGATCAAGCGCGTCAGTTCACCCGGCACCACATCAGGCAACATCGTCGACAGCGCCTCGCCATAAGTATTGGCCACCACCAGCGCGACGATCCAGCCGGCCAGGGACAACACCTCGCGCACCAGTCCGCGCAGGGTGCCGATGATCACTGAACAAACAAGGATCAGCAGCACCAGGTAGTCAAATATCGTCACGATGACAACAATATGCGGCTATCTGTAGCCAAATTCAAGCAGGAACAATCGTGGCATTCAGGCCCAGCTTCTTGATTCGGCCGCCCATGCGCTCGGCTTCCTCGCGGCTGGCGAAGGGGCCCACGCGAATGCGCGTGCGCTCTCCTGCCTCGGTTGCGATCTTTTGCGTATACGAATGGATGCCGGCGGCGCTGAGCTTGTTGCGCAATTCATTGACCTTGTCCTGGGTGGCCAGCGCAGCCACCTGGATGACGAACTTGCCGCCAGCAGCGACCGGTTTCTTCTCCGCCGGGGCCGCAGCCGCACTGGCCGGCTTGCCTTCCAGGATCGCCAGCGCTCGCGCCGCATCGTCGTCGGCGGTGTGCGCAGGCGCCTTGGGCTTGGCAGCTTCCTTCTTCGGTTCTTCCTTGTGCTCGGCCACGGCCGGCTTCTTTTCCTCGGCCTTGTGCACCGGCTTTTCAACAGGCTTCTCGACCGGCTTTTCGGTCGGTTTTTCGCTCGCCTTCTCCACCACCTTGGGCGCCACCGCGGCCACCGGCGGCGTCACCGGCTGGGCCGGGGCAGCCGGCGTGGCTGCAGCCGGTTCAGGGGCGATGCTGGACGGCTCGACGATCTCTTCCTTCTGGTCCAGCGAGGCTTGCTTGCCATCGCGGCCACCCGGCTGGGCCGCATCGGCAGCCGGCTGGTCCTTGGACGGGATCTGGATGGCGATGTCGTCGTTGAGCGGCTTGGGCTCGGAATCGAGGATCATCGGCAACACGATCACCACCGCCAGTGCCAGCGCGACGGCGCCGATCAGGCGGCGGCGGGCGCGTTTCTTTTCTGGCAACAGCGGATCGGCGGCGGCATCCTTGCCCGCCTTGCTGCGGCTGCTGCGGCCGGTGCCAGCGGCGCCGTTGGCTGCACTGCGGCTGCTACGGCTGCGGATGACGGAAGATTGCTCCTCGGAACGTGAACGGAAGGACCCTTGGTCAGCAGAAGAATCCTGCTTGTTTTTACGGAAAAACGAGAACAAGCCCATGCGGAGTCGTCTTGAATTGATCTGGAAATCGTGGAAAACCTGCCTGGCCACTCAGGCCCTGGCACCGCCTGGCAAAGGCGGCCGGCTCCGGAACGCGGGTTCGGGATCAGTGCAGACCGGGGCGGCGCGCCTGCATGACGCCGGCTACGGTCAGGAAGGACCCGAAAACCACAATTCTATCATTCTCCCCTGCTCTGCTTAATGCATTTGCATACGCCTCGGCCGGTGTAGTGAAGGTTTCTACGCTGCGCGCCGCGTCCCGCCTGAATTCCGGCTGCACGCCGGCGCCCAGCAGGGCCTCCTTGAGCTGTTGCGCGCTGGCCGCGCGCGGCAGCGGCAGATCGGTCACGCACCAGTGGTCGATCTTGTCCTTGAGGTGGCCGATGACGCCTTCGATGTCCTTGTCCAGCATGGAGCCGAACACCGCATAGGTATAAGGGTGGAAGCCCATGTTGTCCAGGTTCTGCGCCAGCGTGGCGGCCGCATGCGGATTGTGCGCCACGTCCAGGATCACCAGCGGCTGGCCCGGCAGCACCTGGAAGCGGCCCGGCAGCTCCACCGTGGCCAGGCCAGTACGCACTTCCTGGGCACCCACGGGCAGCACTTCACGCAGGGCTTCCAGCGCGGCCAAGGCGGCCGAGGCGTTCAAGATCTGGTTGGCGCCGCGCAGGCTGGGATAGGCCAGCGAATTGCGGCGCATACCACGTCCGCCGTAGGCCCATTGCTGCTTGTCGCCCTGGTAGTTGAAATCACGGCCCATCAGCCACAGGTCGGCGCCAATCTTCTCGGCGTGGGCAATGAGCGACTTGGGCGGCACCGGGTCGCCGCACACGGCCACCTTGCCGGGACGGAAGATGCCGGCCTTCTCGAAACCGATCTCTTCGCGGGTCTCGCCCAGGTATTCGGTGTGGTCGATGTCGATGCTGGTGACGATGGCCACATCGGCATCGATCACGTTGACCGCATCCAGGCGCCCGCCCAGGCCGACTTCCAGGATCACCACATCCTGCTTGGCATCGGCCAGCAGCTTCATGATCGCCAGGGTGGTGAATTCGAAATAGGTCAGCGAGATGTCGCCGCGCTGCGCTTCCACCGCTTCGAAGGCGGCAATCAGCTGGGCATCGCTGGCCATGTCGCCGGACAGGCGGGCCCGTTCATTGAAATGCAGGAAATGCGGCTTGATGTACAGGCCCACGCGGTAACCGGCGCGCAACAGGATCGATTCCAGCATGGCGCAGGTAGAACCCTTGCCATTGGTGCCGGCCACCATGATGACGGGGCAGTCGAAGCGGATGTCGAGCTTTTCCTTCACGGCCTGCACGCGGTCCAGGCCCATGTCGATCTGCTTGAAATGGCGTTGTTCCAGCAGGGCCAGCCATTCATTGAGGGTGGCGGGAGTCGGGGAGGCTTGGGAAGTCATGGCGCGTCTCGGTCGGTGAAGCGGCTGCTCGAAAAACGGATTACGGATTACGGATTACGGCTTGCGGATGTCGAAAAGACAAAGCCCGGATTTGCACTTCTGCAAATCCGGGCCTGAAGTATAGCGGCTAATCAGGAAACCGTTTCGGCGGACTGATTTTGCAGCAAGGCCAGCAGATGGGCGATTTCCTCGCGCATCTTGCGGCGGTCGACGATCATGTCGATGGCGCCCTTGGTGACCAGGAATTCGGCACGCTGGAAGCCTTCTGGCAGCTTCTCGCGCACCGTGTTCTCGATCACGCGCGGGCCGGCAAAGCCGATCAGCGCCTTGGGTTCGGCCATCACCACGTCGCCCATGAAGGCGAAGGACGCCGAGACGCCGCCCATGGTCGGGTCGGTCAGCACGCTGATGAAGGGCAGCTTCTTTTCCGACAGCTTGGTCAGCATGGCGGTGGTCTTGGCCATCTGCATCAGCGACAGCAGGCCTTCCTGCATGCGCGCACCGCCCGTGGCGGTGATGCAGATGAAGGGGACCTTCTGTTCCAATGCCGCCTGGGCACCGCGCGCAAAGCGCTCGCCGACCACGGAGCCCATGGAACCGCCCATGAATTCGAACTCGAAGCAGGCCACCACGACCGGCAGGGTCATGATGGCGCCGCCCATGACCACCATGGCGTCGGTTTCGCCGGTGGATTCCATGGCGTCCTTGAGACGATCAGGGTACTTCTTGCTGTCCTTGAACTTCAGGGTGTCGACCGGCAGGGCTTCCTGGCCGATCTCATAGCGGCCGCCTTCGTCGAGCAGGGCATCGAGACGAGCGCGGGCGCGGATGCGCATGTGGTGGCTGCACTTGGGGCAGACATGCAGGTTCGATTCCAGGTCGGTACGGTACAGCACGGCCTCGCAGGAGGGGCACTTGACCCACAAACCTTCCGGGATGGCTTTGCGGCTGGTGGAGCCGCGTTGAATCTGGGGTGGCAATAACTTCTCGAGCCAGCTCATAGAGACCTCATAGATGTTTCCGGTGGCGCGCATTGTACCAGAGCCCACCGGCGGCGGACGTAAAGCACGGTCATGCTTTCCGGCTGACAATAAAATGCCGCTGCCCGCTTGCGCCATATCAAAAAACAAAGCCCCCGGACGCTGCCGGAGGCTCCTCATTGCGCTCCCCTGCCCTGCCAGGCCGGGGCGCTGCCGTTCAGGCGTCCAGCGCCTGGCGGATATCGGTGACGAAGGCTTGCACTGCTTCGCAGGCCTTGTCGTGCGGGGTATTTTCCAGCTCGGCGATGATGCGGCTGCCGATCACGACGCCATCGGCCACGCTGCCGACGGTGCGGGCGGTAGCGCCATCCCGGATGCCGAAGCCCACCGCGATGGGCAGCTTCACGTGCTGGCGGATGGCGGCGATGCGCTCGGCCACTTCGGCCGTGTCGATATGGCCGGCGCCGGTGACGCCCTTCAACGAAACGTAATAGCAGAAGCCGCTGCTGACGGCCGCCACCTGGCGGATACGCTCTTCCGAGGAGGTCGGGGCCAGCAGGAAGATCGGGTCCATGCCCTGGGCCTGCATCTTTTGGGAGAATTCTTCACATTCCTCGGGCGGATAGTCCACCACGATGGTGCCATCCACGCCCGCCTCGCTGGCTGCGGCGATGAAGGCATCCACGCCAAAGCGTTCGATGGGGTTGGCATAGCCCATCAGCACGATGGGGGTGTGGCTGTTGGTCTTGCGGAATTCACGCACATAGCCCAGCACGTCGTGGGTGCTGATGCCGAATTTCAGGGCGCGTTCGCAGGCGCGCTGGATCACCGGGCCTTCGGCCATGGGGTCGGAGAACGGTACACCCAGTTCGAGGATGTCGACGCCGCCAGCCACCAGCGCATGCAGCAGCGGCACGGTCAGCTCGGGAGCCGGGTCGCCGGCGGTAATGAAGGTAATGAGCGCCTTGCGCTTCTGCTCGGCCAGTTGGGAGAAGGTGGTCTGGATTCTGGACATGATGAGATGAATTGTTTTGTCGAAACCACCGGCCGGCCCCGCAGGACCGGCCGGCACGTGCGCGCCGGCCTGGGGTCAGGCCTGGTGCTGTTGCACGGTATGCATGTCCTTGTCTCCACGGCCGGACAGGTTGACCAGGACGATCTGATCCTTGGGCAAGGTGGCCGCCAGCTTGGCCGCATGGGCCAGGGCATGGCTGGACTCCAGCGCCGGGATGATGCCTTCGATGCGGCAGCAGTTGTGGAAGGCTTCCAGCGCTTCGGCATCGGTGATGCAGGCATAGCTGGCGCGGGCGCTGTCCTTGAGCCAGGCGTGTTCCGGACCCACGCCCGGATAATCCAGGCCGGCCGAGACCGAATGGGTCTCGATGATCTGGCCGTTGGCATCCTGCAGCAGGTAGGTACGGTTGCCGTGCAGCACACCGGGCGAGCCCAGCGTCAGCGAGGCCGAGTGGCGGCCGGTCTCCAGGCCATCGCCTGCCGCTTCCACGCCGACCAGCTTGACGTCCGGATAGTCGATGTAGGGATAGAAGATGCCCATGGCGTTGGAACCGCCACCGACGCAAGCCACTACGTAGTCCGGCTGGCGCGAAGCGATTTCCGGCATCTGCTGGATGCACTCGTTGCCGATCACCGACTGGAAGTCGCGCACCATCATCGGATAGGGGTGCGGACCGGCGACGGTACCAATGATGTAGAAGGTGGTCTCGACGTTGGTGACCCAGTCGCGCATGGCTTCATTGAGCGCATCCTTCAAGGTCTTGGAACCGGATTCCACCGGCACCACCGTGGCGCCCAGCAGGTTCATGCGGTAGACGTTCTGCAGCTGGCGCTTCACGTCTTCGCTGCCCATGTAGACGATGCATTCCATGCCGAAGCGCGCACAGATGGTGGCGGTCGCCACGCCGTGCTGGCCGGCGCCGGTCTCGGCGATGATGCGCTTCTTGCCCATGCGCTTGGCCAGCAAGGCCTGGCCGATCACGTTGTTGATCTTGTGGGCGCCGGTGTGGTTCAGGTCTTCGCGCTTGAAGTAGATCTGCGCGCCGCCGGCGATCTCGGACCAGCGCTTGGCGTGATACACCGGGCTGGGGCGGCCGACGAAATGCTTCAGTTCGGTATGGAATTCGGCCAGGAACTGTTCGTCGTGCTGATATTTCGCATAAGCGTCGCGCAGCTCGTTCAAGGCCAGGGTCAGCGTCTCGGAGACGAAGCTGCCGCCGTAGGGACCGAAGTGGCCACGGGCGTCGGGCAGGTTGTAATGGGCCGTCTGGTGCAGGGCGGCGGCGGGAATGGCTTGACGCTCGGCGAAACCGCCGAGGGGATTCAATTCTTTCATGGTGTTCCTCTGAAACTCTTTGGGGGTGCGCTACACGGGGGTAGCATCGGCCAGACGCACGGCCTGGATGAAGGCCTCTATCCTGGCGGCATCCTTGATGCCCTTGGCGGCTTCGACGCCACTACTGATGTCGACCGCGTACGGGCGAACGCCTGCCACCGCCTCAGTGACGTTGTGTACGCTCAAGCCACCACTCAAAACGGCCCGAGGCGCGAGTTCTTTTGGAATGAGAGACCAATCGAAAACCTTTCCGCTGCCGCCATACTCCTCGACCAGGGTGTCGAGCAGCAGTCCGGTGAAAAACGGACTGGCGGAGCGATATGCCTGCTCGTATTCTAACAAATCCGCGGGCTGCGTCGAACTTCCTATTCTGGCCGCGCGCATGAAGGGTCTGACAACAGCCCGGGCGATGGCGGCGCACTGCTCGGGCGTTTCGTCGCCATGGAACTGCAGCACCGTCAGGGGGGCCTCGGCCAGCACCTGCTGCACCTCTTCCAGGGTCGGATTGACGAACAGGCCAACGATGCTCACGAAGGGCGGCACCGCACGGGCCAGCTCGCCGGCACGCTGCGGCGTCACGTAGCGCGGGCTCTTGGGATAGAACACCAGGCCCAGCGCATCGGCGCCAGCGGCCACGGTGGCACGGACATCCTCTTCACGGGTCAGGCCACAGATCTTGATGCGGGTACGAAAGCTCATGGAGATTGCCTCATGGGTGAATACTTCGACTGGTCAGCCTGCTGACGCACTTACAGCCAGGGCCAGGAACGCGCCTCCTGCGGCAGCGCCCAGCTATCCGGATAGTCGACCCGCGCCAGGTACAGGCCGTCAGGCATGAAGGTCGGCGCGGCGCGGCTGCGGTCGCGCAGGGCCAGCACCTCTCCTATCCATTCCGGCCCCTGCTTGCCGCTGCCGACCACGATCAAGGAACCGACGATGTTGCGCACCATGTGGTGCAGGAAGGCATTGGCCTTGAGGGTGAAGACGATCATGTCGCCGTGGCGGCGCACGGCGATGCTCTCCATCTTGCGTACCGGGGACTTGGCCTGGCATTCCACGGCGCGAAAGCTGGTGAAGTCATGTTCACCGATCAGGTGTTGCGCGGCCTGGTGCATGCGGTCCGCGTCCAGCGGGCGGAAGGTCCAGCCGGCTTTGCCGGCCAGCAGCGGCGAGCGCACCGCGTGGTTGTAGAGCACGTAGTGATAGGTCCGGGCGATGGCCGAAAAACGCGCATGGAAACCGAACTGGGCCAGGCTCTCGGCCCCCTCCCGCTCTGCCCCGTGCAACTCGGCCGCCTGGGCGGCGGCACTGGCACCGGCAATGGCCGCATCATCGACCCACGGCAGTTCGCAAGCCCAACGCACCGCGATCGTGGGCGGTAAAAACGCATTGGTGCCACGCACCCATGAAAAGCTGTCGCGGGCAATGGCCGTATCGAAATGCACCACCTGCTCCAGCGCATGGACGCCCGAATCGGTGCGGCCGGCGCAAGTGGTGGCAATCGAGGTCGTACTGAAGCGCTGCAGGGCCGCTTCGAGCTGGTCCTGCACGGTCTGGCGGTGCGGCTGGGTCTGCCAGCCCTGCCAGCTGGCGCCGTCATATTGCACGCCCAGCACCACGCGGCGCAGCCCCTGGGACGGGGAAGAAAGTTCTGTCATGGATATTCACTGCTTGTCGCCAGCGGCCGGGGTCCTGCGCGAGCCTGCAGAAAGCTTCATACAGCCCGCACACCACGGTCTGGCGGCACGATAAAAACGAACGGGCAGCTCATGCGAGCTGCCCGCGAGATGAAGCTATTGTAATCGCTCTGGAGGGCGGGATCAGCCCAAGGCGGCGATCATGGCCTTGGCGCGCGCCACCTGGGCGTCGTTGCCGCCGCGCATCACCTCTTCCAGCAATTCGCGGGCGCCTTCCTTGTCGCCGATTTCTTCATAGGCGGCGGCCAGGTCCAGCTTGGTGGTCATCTCCTGCTCGAAGGCCGATTCCTCATCCTCTTCCAGGATGTTCGCCGCCGACGGGGCCGGCGTGTCTTCCGGCAGGCTCAGGTCCAGGTCGGCCAGGGTCGTGGCAGCCGGCGCATCGTCAAGACTGTCCAGCAGCATCGAGGCCGAAGCCGCGCCGCTGGAAGCCGGCAGGATGGGCTCGTCGGCATCCGGCTTGGCGCCGTTTTCCAGATCCAGGTCGAAGTCGATGTCGCGGCCCAGGTCCATGGGGGCTGCCGGTGCAGCAGCGGCTTCCGGCTGCACCTCGGCGGCCTTGAAATCGGACAGGTCGAATTCCATGCCCGGGGCTTCTTCAGGCTCAGGCTCCGGCTCGGCAGGCGTACCGCCATAGAGCGGATTGGTCGGATCGATGGTCAGGCCCAGCGCTGCGGCCTTGACCCAGGTCTCGTTGAGGCCGCCGCTGAGGGCATGCAGGTTCAACGCCACGCGGTTGAAATTGTCGACGTCACCGCGCTTGGCGTAGATCTCCAGCAGCTTGGCATGCAGGGCCTGGCGCTCGGGCTGGGCCTGCAAGGCCAGCTTGAGGATGTCCTCGGCCTGTTCGTCACGGCCGTAGGCGATGTACATGTCGGCCTCGGCGATCGGATCGACCGGGGCCTCCTCCACCACGGCCGCTTCGGCCGGTGCCGCCACGGGCTCCACCACCGGTTCGGCTTCGGGCTCGGGCTCGGGTTCAGGCTCGGCCACCGGGACGGCGGCGGCGACGACAGGCTCGGGGGAAGGGGCAGGCTCAGGCTCGATGGCAGGTTCAGCCGGTCCGTCCTCGGACTTCTTCTTGCGGCGGCGCATGGCCAGCACGCCACCACCGGCAGCCAGCAGGGCCACCAGGAGGCCTGCTCCGGCGAGGATGTAGGGATTCTCCTTGACCTTGTCCATGAAACCGCCGGACTTGGCGGCTTTGTCCGCCGGTGCGGCCGGGGCCGCAGCCGGGGTGGCCGGAGCAGCCACGGGGGCCGGTGCGGCAGCAGGCGCGGGCTTGTCCTCCGGCTTGGTCTCGCCACCCTCGGCCGGCTTGTCGGCGGCAGCCGCCGCCATGGCAGGCGCTGCTGCCGGCTTGGCGGCCTCGGCCTCCTTCTGTTGCTGGGAGGTCAGGTCGGCGATGGTCTTGTTCTTCAGCTCCAGCAGTTTCTGGAGATTGTCGACGTTCTTTTCCAGGTCCTTGACGCGGTCATTGGCTTCGGCCAGGGCGCGCTCGCTGGCCGCCTTGTCTTCGGCCGCAGCGCCGGCATTGCCGGTCTTGCCACGGGTCTTGCTGGCGCGCGAGAGCTCCAGGCGATCACGCGCATCCTGGGTGCCGGAGCGCTCCTCCACCCGCGCGGTGATCTTGCCACCGCCGCTCTGGCGGTTGCTGCCCGCCTTGCCGGCAGGCGCGTTGGCCACCTGGCCGGCCAGCTTGTTGCGATAGGCGTTGAAGTCCTGGGCTTGCGCCACCACCATGCCGCGTGCTTCGTCACGGTCAACCGCCGCAGCGGTTGGCTGATCCGGGATCGCCAGGATCTTGCCGGCGCGCAGGCGATTGATGTTGTTGCCCTGGAAAGCATCCGGATTGGCGCGGTAAAGCGCGATCAGCATCTGGTCCAGCGAAACATTGGCTTGCTGGTTGCGGGCGGCGATACCGGCCAGGGTGTCACCCTGCTTGACGCGGTAATCACCGCTCTTGCCAGCGGCCGGGGCCGCCGCCGGGGCTGCCGGTGCCGAACCGCTGCCCGAGGCGGCGGGTGAGGCCGGGGCGGCGGCCATGGCCTCCGGGCTGGCCGAGGCCGGGGTGTTTTCAGCAGCGGCTTGCTGGCGGCGGATCAGTTCTTCGGCCAGTGCGGAAGGGGCCGCACGCTGCACGATGCTGGTGGCAGGCTCTTCGCCGCTGACCGGAATCGGGGCGCTGGGGGCAGCCGCGGCTGCCGGTGCGGCCTGCGCGGCAGGCGTCGCGGGTTCAGCCGCCGGAGCCGCGGGAGCCGCTTGCGTCGCTGGAGCCGCCTGTGCGGCGGCCGGTGCCGCCGCAGACGCCGCAGCCGTTTCCGGCGCAGCCGGTGCGGGTGCAGCAGCCGCAGCAGGCGCGGCAGGCGCAGCACTGGCAGCCGCCGCCGGCGCATTGCCCGGCGTCAGCGGCGCGACCTGGGCATTGCGCGGGGTCTTGCTGTCCGGCGGGTCGAGCAGGAAGGTGTATTCACGCAACTGGCGCGATTCGCCGGAGCCCAGTTCCAGCAGCAGGTCGACGAAAGGATCGCTGACCGGCTGGGAAGAACTGATGCGGATGAAATGACGCCCCTGGCGCTGTTCCAGCACGATGGACAAGGAGCTCAGGACCGGGTTGTAGTCCATGTTGGCGCGGCGGAAAGCCTCGGCCGGCGCCAGGCGTGCCGTCAGCTTGCCTGCTTCGGCTGCGGCGACCGAGGTCACCTCGATTTCGGCCCGCAGCGGCTGTCCCAGTGCCGACAGCACGGTCAGCTTGCCCAGGGCGGCGGCTTGCGCCCCCAGCGGCAAGGCCATGGCCAGCGCAAGGGCGGCGCTGAGGGTCTTCATCTGGGATCGGGCAAGCTTCTTGTTGGTATTTACAGGCATGTTTTGTTTGGCTTAGAGAAACGTTCCGCTTCAAACCCGTCACGCTGGCCTTGGACCCGGTGCTGGCCCGGGAATGCCGTACAACTCCGTGAATGGGGCAAGTGCCGCGCGGCCTCTGGAGCCGGCCCGCGCCACTCCGGTACTGGCTTGCTGTTATGGCGCCTCTTCTTGCAGGCCAGCGGACCGGAGCAGATCCATTTCATCAAATCCAGCAGGCGCTCAACGAGAGCGCTGCCACTTGTTGGCTTTCATGAAATAGATTGGCTTTTCAACTTATCATCAAGAACTTACACCCGCAAGTGTACTTACTTTCTCAAGATGAGAAAAACCCGCCAGCCTCCACAGGGGTGGAAGCTGGCGGGCTATTGTTGCAGACTGACAACGCGAAAGGCAAGCCTTATTCGCATTGCAGCATCGCCTGCGCACTGATGACCGGGATCGCTCCCGGCCAGCGGCATCACTCCAGGTTGCCCAGGATGATGCGCAGCATGCGGCGCAGCGGTTCGGCCGCGCCCCACAGCAGCTGGTCGCCGATGACGAAGGCGGAGATGTATTCCGGACCCTGGTTGAGCTTGCGCACACGGCCCACACCGATTTCCAGGCCGCCGGTGATGGACGCCGGTGTCAGTTCCTTGACCGTGATGGCACGGTCATTGGGCACCCACTTCACCCACTGGTTGCCGGCACGGATGATGGACTCGATCTCGGCCAGGGGCAGGTCGCGCTTCAACTTGATGGTCAGCGCCAGGCTGTGGCAGCGCATTGCGCCGATACGCACGCACAGGCCGTCCACCGGGATGATCTGCTCGTTGCCCAGGATCTTGTTGACTTCCGCCTGGCCCTTCCACTCTTCCTTGGACTGGCCGTTTTCCAGCTGGGCGTCGATCCAGGGGATCAGGCCGCCGGCCAGGGGCGCGCCGAAGAATTCGGTCGGCACGTCTTCACGGATGGTCTTGGCGACCTTGCGGTCGATGTCCAGGATGGCCGAGGACGGGGTTGCCAGCTCGTCGGCCACGGCCGCGTTGATGACGCCCATGCCCTTCAGCAGCTCGCGCATGTGGTTGGCGCCGCCGCCGGAAGCGGCCTGGTAGGTCATGGAGCTGACCCACTCGACCAGGCCTTCCTTGAACAGGCCGCCCACGCCCATCAGCAGGATGGAGTTGGTGCAGTTGCCGCCGATGTAGTTCTTCACACCCTTGGCCAGCGCATCCTTGATGACGTTGTTGTTCACCGGATCGAGCACGATCACGGCATCATCCTTCATGCGCAGCGAGGAAGCGGCGTCGATCCAGTAGCCATCCCAGCCAGCGGCGCGCAGCTTGGGGAAGATCTCATTGGTGTAGTCGCCGCCCTGTGCGGTGATGATGATGTCGCATTTTTTCAGCTCTTCAATGCTGTTGGCGTCTTTCAGGGTCGTTGCCGTTTTGGCAAACGACGGCGCCTTGCCGCCCGCATTCGAAGTCGAGAAAAACACCGGTTCGATGTGATCGAAATCACCTTCGTCCTGCATGCGTTGCATCAGGACCGAACCCACCATTCCACGCCAGCCAACCAAACCAACCAGTTTCATCATCTTTCCCTATTTAGAACTTCCATGGTGAACAAATCAGATTGAACACAATTGCGCCGGACCATCCGGCATTTCAAGCACCCGGCCGCACCATTTGGGGCACGGCCAGGCGACGTTGATCTCAGGCGAGGGCCTTGACCACGGCTTCACCCATCTGCTGGGTGTTGACCTTGGTGCAGCCTTCTTCATAAATATCGGCGGTGCGCAGACCTTGCGCAAGCACTTTCTTCACTGCGTTCTCGATGCGATCGGCCTGCTCGGCACGGTTCAAGGAGAAGCGCAGCATCATCGCCGCCGACAGGATGGTCGCCAGCGGATTGGCGATACCCTTGCCGGCGATGTCAGGGGCCGAACCGTGCGAAGGTTCATACAGGCCCTTGTTGTTGGCATCCAGCGAGGCCGAGGGCAGCATGCCGATCGAACCGGTCAGCATGGCTGCCGCGTCCGAGAGGATGTCGCCGAACATGTTGCCGGTGACGATGACGTCGAAGTTCTTCGGCGCCTTCACCAGCTGCATGGCGGCGTTGTCCACGTACATGTGCGACAGCTCGACGTCCGGGTACTCCTTGCCGACTTCGGTGACGATGTCTTTCCAGAACTGGAAGGTTTCCAGCACGTTGGCCTTGTCCACGCTGCACAGGCGCTTGCCGCGCTTGGCGGCGGCCTGGAAGGCGACGTGGGCGATGCGGCGGATTTCCGGTTCCGAATAGCGCATGGTATCAAATCCTTCACGCGCACCCTTGAACGGACCGTCCGGCGCCTCGCGCATGCCGCGCGGCTGGCCGAAATAGATGTCGCCGTTCAGTTCGCGCACGATCAGGATATCCAGGTTGGCCACCAGCTCAGGCTTCAGCGAAGAAGCACCGGTCAGTTCCGGATAGCAGATCGCCGGACGGAAGTTGGCGAACAGCTGCAGGTGCTTGCGCAGGCCCAGGATGGCTTGCTCGGGACGCAGGGCGCGCTCCAGCTTGTCGTACTTCCAGTCGCCCACGGCACCGAAGAGGATGGCATCAGCTTCCTTGGCCAGCTTCAGGGTGCCGTCCGGCAGCGGGTGGCCGTGGGCCTCATAGCCGGCGCCGCCGACCGGGGCGGTTTCCATTTCGAACTTCTCGTCCAGGGCGTTGAGCACGCGGACGGCTTCATCGACGATCTCGGGACCGATGCCGTCACCCGGCAGGATAGCAATCTTCATGGCTTCTCTTTCTCAGTGTTTCCAGCGTTCTTGGAATAGTAACGACAAGGGCGGCCATCTGACCGCCCTTTGCTGTTGTCTCGACGATCCTCTTCAGATCGTGTTGCTCAGCCAGGGCTGTTCGTGCAGGTGTTTCTCTTCGTAGGCACGAATGGTGTCGGCTTTGCGTAGGGTCAGGCCAATGTCGTCGAAACCGTTCAGCAGGCAGTACTTGCGGAATTCGCTGATGTCGAACGGATAGACTTCGCTGCCATTGGTGGTGCTGACGACCTGCTTTTCCAGGTCGATGACCAGGCGATAACCCGGGAAGGCCTTGACCTCATTGAACAGGTGATCGACCTGTTGTTCAGTCAGGACGATGGGCAGCAGCCCGTTCTTGTAGCAGTTGTTGAAGAAGATGTCGGCGAAGCTGGGCGCGATCACGGCACGGAAGCCGTACTGGTCCAGCGCCCACGGCGCGTGTTCGCGCGAGGAGCCGCAGCCGAAGTTCTTGCGCGACAGCAGGATGGACGAACCCTGGTAGCGCTCCTGGTTGAGCACGAAATCGGGATTGAGCGGACGCTTGCTGTTGTCCATGCCCGGCTCGCCGTGGTCCAGGTAACGCCATTCGTCGAACAGGTTGGGGCCGAAGCCGCTGCGCTTGATCGACTTCAGGAACTGCTTGGGGATGATCGCATCGGTATCGACGTTGGCGCGATCCAGCGGCGCCACCAGTCCTTCATGCACGATAAATTTATTCATGAGCTTGACCTTGGGTCGGCGGGGCGATTGCTCTGCCCTACCCTTCCTGTTTCCTGTTCAAAAACTGAAGCTGCGGCACGCTGGCCGCAGCCTTGCACTGTCTGATCCTGCTAATTTCTGCTTATTTCTTGCTGGCATCCTGCATCTTTTCGCCGACCTTTTCGACATCCTTGCCGAAACCATTGACGGTATTGCAACCGGCCAGCGCACCCAGGGTGACGGCCAGCAGAACCAGAGCGGAGATTTTTTTCATGGTTGTTTTCTCTCGAAAAGATTCACAAGCAAGCGCTTACAGCGAACGCACATCCACGAAGTGACCGGCGATACCGGCTGCCGCCGCCATGGCCGGGCTCACCAGGTGAGTACGGCCACCGGCGCCCTGGCGGCCCTCGAAGTTGCGGTTCGAGGTCGAGGCGCAGCGCTCGCCCGGTTCCAGGCGGTCGGCGTTCATGGCCAGGCACATGGAGCAGCCCGGTTCACGCCATTCGAAACCGGCATCGCGGAAGATCTTGTCCAGGCCTTCACGTTCGGCCTGTTCCTTGACCAGCCCCGAACCCGGCACCACCATCGCCAGCTTGACGTTGGAGGCGCGGAACTTGCCACGCACCACCTTGGCCGCTTCGCGCAGGTCTTCGATGCGGGAATTGGTACAGGAACCGATGAAGACCTTGTCGATGCGGATGTCTTCGATGGGGGTATTGGGCTTCAGGGCCATGTAGGCCAGGGCCTTTTCCATGCCGTCGCGCTTGGTCGGGTCCTTTTCCTTGTCGGGATCGGGGACGCGGGCGTCGATCGACACCACCATCTCGGGCGAGGTGCCCCAGGTGACCTGCGGCTTGATCTCGGCGGCGTTCAGGGTCACGACCAGGTCGAACTTGGCGCCCTGGTCCGAATGCAGGGTGCGCCAATACGACACGGCGCGCTCCCAGTGCGGGCCGGAGGGCGAGAAGGGACGGCCCTTCAGGTATTCCAGGGTGACGTCGTCGAAAGCCACCATGCCGGCGCGGGCGCCTGCTTCGATGGCCATGTTGCAGACCGTCATGCGGCCTTCCATGGACAGCGAGCGGATCGTCGAGCCAGCGAATTCGATGGCGTAGCCGGTACCGCCGGCGGTACCGATCTTGCCGATCACGGCCAGCACGATGTCCTTGGCGGTAACGCCAGCCGGCAGCGCACCGTCGACCTGCACCAGCATGGCCTTGGACTTGCGCGCCAGCAGGGTCTGCGTGGCCAGCACGTGTTCGACTTCGGAGGTGCCGATGCCATGGGCCAGCGCGGCAAAGGCGCCGTGGGTCGAGGTGTGCGAGTCGCCGCAGACCACCGTCATGCCCGGCAGCGTGGCGCCCTGCTCAGGGCCGATCACGTGCACGATGCCTTGACGCTTGTCGTTCATGCCGAAGTACGTCAGGCTGAATTCTTTTGCATTGCCGTCCAGCGTTTCGACCTGCAGGCGCGAGATCGGGTCGGCGATGCCTTGGGCGCGGTCGGTGGTGGGGACGTTGTGGTCCGCCACCATCAGGTTGGCCGAGTTCCGCCAGGGTTGGCGACCGGCTAGCTTGAGGCCTTCGAAGGCTTGCGGGCTGGTCACTTCATGGAGCAGGTGGCGGTCGATATACAGGATGGCGGTACCGTCATCTTCCGTATGAACGACGTGCGACTCCCAGAGTTTGTCGTAGAGCGTCTTGAGCATGTTGCGGTCCGGCGGAAACGAGAAAGGGGTGCTGAACGGGAAAAATAGCTTTTGATTATGCCATAAAGCGACAGGTCTGACCTCCCCGCCGTGTTTTCCGCCGCGTTGCAACAACAGAGAATAATGCTGCAAGGCAGCAGAAAAAGCGCAGGACGTGCGGCGCGCATGAAAAACCCGGCATTTCTTCCGTGGCGGAAGAAATGCCGGCTCGCTCTTTCTGAACTTGCTTGAATCAGCGCTTGCGGGTCTGCTGGTAAAGCGGTTCAACGCGCTGGGCGTAGACCGTCAGGTCGGCGATGCGCTCGCTGCTGGAGGGGTGGGTGGACATGAACTTCATCGGCTCGTCGCCGCCCAGGCTGGCCATCTTCTGCCACAGGGTGACGGCGGCCTTGGGGTCATAGCCGCCACGCGCAGCCAGTTCCACGCCGATGCGGTCGGCTTCGGTTTCATTGGCGCGCGAATTGGGCAAGCCCATCAGGCCCATGTACAGGTATTGGCCGCCCTGCTTGCCCACGTCGCCCAGGCCCAGCAGCGCAGCACCGATGGAGATGGCCGAATTGGCCACCACCTGCTGCGAAGCGCGCTCGCGGGCGTGCTCACGCAGGGCGTGGGCAATCTCGTGGCCCATCACGGCGGCCAGTTCATCGTCGGTGATCTTGAGCTTGTCGATCAGGCCGGTATAGACCGCGATCTTGCCGCCGGGCATGCACCAGGCATTGGTCTCATCAGAACTCAGCACGTTGACTTCCCAGTTCCATTTCAGCGCATCCGGACGGAATACGCCGGTTTGCGGAATCAGGCGATTGGCGATGGCACGCACCCGCTGCGCCTGGGCGGCATTGCGATTGAGCAGGCCCTTGCTCTTGGCCTCGGCCAGCACCTGGGCGTATTCCTTGGCGGAAGACGCTTCCATCTCGGCCGAAGACACCAGCATCTGCTGCTTGCGGTCGATGCCGACGGCGCCGCCTTGGGTGGTCTGGACGGTTTCGCAAGCCACCAGGCCCACCAGGGCTGCGGCCAGCAGACTGTTCTTGATGATAGGGTTGAGCACCATGCCCGCCTCCATTTGAGTAATTGATATTGATCTCGGGTCCGGTCTGCTGGCGTGCTTGCTGCCGCCAGTCAGCCGTGAGCCGCTTCGACCCGGCTCTTTGCAAATTGTTTCAGGCAAGAAAAAACCGGCGACCGCATGCGCGATGGCCGGCTTGCTGGCAGGGCTTGCCGACCGCTCAGCGCAAGGCTGGCGTCTCAACCTTCACATCGCCGCATTGTGCGCGATGACGCAGGGCGTGATCCATCAGCACAAGGGCCAGCATGGCTTCGGCAATGGGGGTGGCGCGAATGCCCACGCAGGGATCGTGGCGGCCGAAGGTTTCCACCGAGATCGGCTGGCCGTTCTTGTCGATGGACGGGCGCGGCGTGCGGATGCTGGAGGTCGGCTTGATGGCAATGGAAGCCGTGATGTCCTGCCCGGTCGAGATGCCGCCCAGGATGCCGCCGGCGTTGTTGCCGACGAAGCCTTCCGGGGTCAGCGCGTCACCGTGCTCGGAACCCTTCTGCGCCACCGAGCGGAAACCGGCACCGATCTCCACGCCCTTGACCGCATTGATGCCCATGAGCGCATAGGCGATCTCGGCATCGAGCTTGTCATAGAGCGGCTCGCCCAAACCCACCGGGACGTTCTGCGCCACCACGTCGATGCGCGCGCCGATGGAGTCGCCGTCCTTGCGCAGGGCATCCATGTACTCTTCCAGGCGCCCGATGATGCTGGCGTTGGCCGCGAAGAAGGGATTGTTGGGGACGTGTTCCCAGGATTCAAAGGGAATGGCGATCTCGCCCAGCTGGCTCATGCAGCCCTTGAAGGTGGTGCCGTATTTCTCGAACAGCCACTTCTTGGCGATGGCCGCCGCACCCACTACGGGGGCCGTCAGGCGCGCGGAGGAACGGCCGCCACCGCGCGGGTCGCGGATGCCGTACTTGTGCCAGTAGGTGTAGTCGGCATGGCCGGGGCGGAAGGTATCGAGGATGTTGCCGTAATCCTTGCTGCGCTGGTCCTGGTTGCGGATCAAGAGCGCAATCGGGGTGCCGGTGGTCTTGCCTTCGTAGACGCCGGAGAGGATCTCCACCGTATCCGGCTCCTGGCGCTGGGTCACGTGGCGCGAGGTGCCGGGACGGCGGCGGTCCAGTTCGGGCTGGATGTCGGCTTCGGAGAGCGTCATGCCCGGGGGGCAGCCATCGATCACGCAGCCGATGGCCGGGCCGTGGGATTCGCCGAAGGTGGTGACGGTGAAGAGCGTGCCGAAGGTATTGCCGGACATGATGGAATTCGCGCAAAAATTGGGGGAAACCGCGATTCTACCAGCCTCGGCGGCCGCCGACGAGCCGCGCCGGACGGCGCGCTCGCCCCGGCCGGCTTATTTCCAGTCGCCGCGCAGCGCCCTGACCTGCTCCTGCAGGCCCTCCGGGCTGACCGCTACGGGCGCGATCGGCTCGCCCACCGCCAGTTCCAGGCGCGAGAACAGCCCGCGCTTGAAGGTGCGCGCCACCGGATTGCTGGGGTCGCGCGAGAACAGGCTGCCCCACAGCCCGCGCAGGGCCATGGGCAAGACCGGCACCGGGCTGCGGTCGATGATCTTCTGCACGCCGCCCTTGAAGGGGTTGATCTCGCCATCGCGGGTCAGCTTGCCTTCCGGGAAGATGCACACCAGTTCCCCCTCGTGCAGGGCCTGGGCGATATCGACGAAGGCCTTTTCGGTCAGCCACGGGTCTTCCTTGACCGGCGCAATCGGGATGGCCCGCACGTTGCGGAACAGCCAGGACATCACCGGAATCCTGAAAATCTGGTGATCCATCACGAAGCGCACCGGGCGCGGGCTGGCGGCCATGATGGCAATCGCATCCACGTAGCTGACGTGATTGCACACCAGCACAGCCGGTCCCTCCTCAGGAATGGCCTGGCCGTTGATGATGCGCACCCGATAGAAGGTATGGATCAGGATCCAGGCCAGGAAGCGGATCAGGAACTCCGGCACCAGCGAGAAGATGTAGACCGCCACCACGCCATTCATGATGGCCGTGGCCAGGAAAATCTGCGGGATCGTCAGCCCGGCCTTGAGCAAGACCATGGCCACCAGGGCCGAGACCACCATGAAGAGCGCATTCATGATGTTCATCCCGGCAATGGTGCGCGAGACATGGGCCGGGTCGCAGCGGGTCTGGATGAGCGCGAACAGCGGCACGATGTACAAGCCGCCGAACAGGCCGATGCCCAGGCAATCGAACAGGATGCGCCAGCTGCCGCCCTGCGCCAGGAAGCCGCCCAGGTCCAGCATGGCCGACGGTGTGACATAGGCCTGGCTGGCGAAATACAGCTCCAGCCCGAACACCGACAAACCGATCGAACCGAAGGGCACCAGCCCGATTTCCACCTTGTGCCCGGAGAGCCGTTCGCACAGCAGCGAACCGACACCGATGCCGACCGAGAACACCGCCAGCAGCAGCACGAAGACGCTATGGTCGCCATGCAGGTAGTTCTTCGCGTAGACGGGGAATTGCGCCAGCATGATGGCGCCATAGAACCAGAACCAGGAATTGCCCAAGAGCGACAGGAACACCGGCCGGTTGCGGCGCGAATAGCCGAGGTTGCGCACGGTCTCGGTGAAGGGATTCCAGTTCACCTTCAGCTCCGGCACCGGGGCCGGCGAGAGCGGAATGCGCAGGCTGGCCAGCCAGCCCAGCACGGCGATGCCGATGGTGATGCCGGCCACCAGATGCAAGCCCCAGGGCTTGTGCACCACCAGCACCGCCCCCAGGATTTCCCCCAGCAGGATGCCGACGAAGGTGCCCATCTCGATCAGGCCATTGCCGCCGACCAGTTCCTCGCGCTTCAACTGCTGCGGCAGGTAGGCGTATTTCACCGGCCCGAACAGGGTGGAATGGATGCCCATGCCGATCACGGCGGCGATCAGCAGCCACAGGTGATGGGTCATCCAGCCATAGGCGGCGATGCCCATGATGGCGATTTCCAGCAGCTTCACGAAGCGCGCCACCCTGCCCTTTTCCAGCTTGTCGGCCAGTTGGCCGGAGGTGGCCGAGAACAGGAAGAAGGGCAGGATGAACAAACCCGGAATGAGGTTGTTGAGCAGGCCCGGATCCATGTCCGTCCACGACAGGGCGTCGTAGGTGAGGATGGTCAGCAGCGCCGTCTTGAACACGTTGTCGTTGAGGGCGCCAAGGAACTGGGTCCAGAAGAAGGGAGCGAAGCGCCGTTGGGAGAAGAGCTTGAACTGGCTGTTCTTTTGCATGGGCAGTCAGGTTGAGGGAGCAAGGGCGCAGCCTACGCTGCGCGGGTCAGGATTGGCAACAATACCAAAGGGCAAGAAAAGCGGGAAAGAAAAGCAGGCAATAAAAAATGTCCGCAGTCAAGCGATTGTTGAAATCAGCCTGATGGCCGGAAGTCTATATGGGGTGCGGGTTTGGCTCTACTTCGGGCCGCCTTGCGGGGCTGTGGCGTTGTGGGCTGGGAGCCACATAGGAGCTTCGCGGTAGAAAGCCCGAGCGTGCTGCATCGGGGGCGGTTGCCTGCAGGCGGTAGCCGCGTTTGGTCTTCATAGCCCAATCGGTCGCCGTCCTCCAGAATGAAGAACGCGCAGCCTTGGGCTGCGCGTTTGAGGGATGGCCGCCAGCGGAAACCGGCATCATCAGCTTGGCTTCGGCGGCGCGGCCTTGCCCGCGCCTCCCTTCCTGAATCCCCGATCTCCGACCATGAAGGCTTCTAGCATGTGCGGAATTAGCACCGTGGCATCGACCGCCTCGCCGTAGGTCTGCGCGTGCAGCGTAGCGTAGCGGTCGAGGTCGGCTTTCAGGCTGGCCGGGCAAGCAAAAGTCAGCTTCGTGGATTCCGTTTTCGGCAGCGGCCCGAGCCGTAGCTTGCGCGTCGTCATCGCGAAGTCCCCCTGTTGAAGAAAAGTGGCTGGTACGGCCGCAGCACCAGATCGCGGTTGACGATGATGCGAACCGGCAAGCCGGGGCGCTCCGTCAAGGTGGGCTGGATGTTGAGGTTGCGCCGGGTCATCTCCTGACCGACCTGATTGATGCTGTCCTGGGCGCTATCGCGGCCGGCGATGATGACGCGATCACCGTCCTGCCGGTTCTCCGGCGCAGCCAGTTCGGCACCGATGCCCAGTAGCGTCGTCAGTGCCGCACCGGCAAAGACGCGATCCCAATGCCAATCCACATCATCTTCCAAGCCGGCGTAGCCGGCCGGATCGGTGCCGGCCAAGTTGTCGAGCTTGAGCGAAGACGTGTCGGGCAGGATGATCCGGTTCCACACCACTTGCACGCGGCTCTGCCCGTAGCTGACCTGGCTGTTGTATTTGCCCAGGATGCGTGACCCCTGCGGGATCAGCAGGAACTTGCCGGTAGCCGTGTCATAGACCGGCTCCGTCACTGTGGCGATCACATCGCCCGGCAAGTCCGACTTGATGCCCGTCACCAGCGCCCCGGCGACCACCGTTCCGGCCATGACCTGATACGGCGACGCCGGCAGCGTCAGGTTGCCGGAATCACGGGCTTCCGTGGTTCCGGCTTTCTGGAATGCCTCTTTCTGGTCTTGCCGGTTCTGCACGGCGGTCGGGTCGGCGGGCTGGGCCGCCGTCGACGCAGGCCCGGCCGCCAGCGGGTCGAAGGCCGCATTGGCGGTGAAGCCCGGCGCAGCGGCTACCTGTGTCTGCGCCACCGGCGCGGCCTTCTGCGAACCAGAGCGGAAGAACACCGCCGATGCCGCTGCTGCTTCGGCTTCCTTGCGCAACGCGTCGTTGGGGTCGTTGCCGGGGGCCGCGTAGGCGGCCGTCACCGGCTGCTGCGACTTCACAATGGCCGGGCCAAGATCGCCTGGCAGCGGCGGCCCCAACTCCGGCACGGATGCCGCCAAGGGGGGCGGCAGCTTCGAGTAGTCCGCCGGCAGCGCGTCCAACCCTTCGGACTTCGAGACGCGATCGACGTTGTAAAGCTCGGTCTGCTCGCCTGCACCGCGCCGCTGCGGTTGCAGCGACCACATCAGCGCGCCGAGCACAGCGACCGAGAGACCGCCGACGAGGATGGCCAGCGTGCGCCGGTTCAGGCGCGTGACCGGGCGCGGTTGGGCGCGCAGCGCAACTGCCTCGGGTGCCACCTTGCCCGCATGCGGCGTGGCGAGGTCGGGAGTGTCGTCCTGGCTCATGGTCAGTTCCTCCGCGCCAAGCCATCCGTGCGTTCGATACGCACCACGTCACCCTTGTCGCCGCCCAGGCGCAGTTCGGCCGCGCCGAACAGCCGATCCACGATGTAGTAAGGCGAGCGAAAACGGTAATTCACCAGTTGTCCGTCGCCCTGCGCGCCGATGACGAACAGCGGTGGCAGCTCGCCTTGGGCGATTCCCGGCGGGAACTGGATATAGACCTTCTCGCCATCGTCGAAGGCGCGCAGCGGCTTCCACGGCGGATTGCTGCCTGAGACGGAATATCGGAAGCGGATCTTCTCCAGCGACAGTCCGGTATCGACCGGTGCGGCGGCGCTAGCCGCCTGCGACTGGCGCTGCAAGGCCAACATCCGGTCTTTTGGGTAGTCCCAGGACACCGACGCCATCCATGCCTTTTCCGTCGAGGTCAGTTCCAGCAGGTATGTTCTGCGACTGGTGGTGATGACCAAATTCGTCTTGAGGCCTGAGCGGATGGGCTTGACCAGCACATTGATGCGCATCGCGTCGCCGCTGCCGCTGGACGTGTCACCGACGATCCAGCGCACGGTATCGCCGGCTGCGACCGTCACTAGTTCCTCGCCCGGCTGCAAGGAAACCACGGTCACGCGTCCCGGCGCGGCATAGACTTGGTAGAGCGCACCATCGGTGAAGGGCCACACCTGAATCGCATTGACGTAGCCCTCGCGCGTGGGCGCGATGCGCGCCTCGGCATTGGCACGGGAAACGCGCACCTTCTCATCGGCCGGCTCCGGCTTAGCCGGGGCCGCGTCCAACTCGTGCAGCGGCTTCAACTGCGCTGGCAGCGCCAGCGGCTCGGGCATGGCGACGACTTCCACTGGAGCAGGCGGCTCCGGCAGCGGCTGTGCCTGCACCGGCTCATCGAGCGAAATGGACGGAGGCGGCTTGCCCTGCGAAGCGCAGCCCGACAGGGCCACCACGGTCAGCGCGAAAGCGTATAAGCGGAAAGACAGGTTCATGGCTTGGCTCCTTCAGAAGAATCCAGTTCGCGGCTCCACGACAGGCCGTTGACGTAGATACCCAGCGGGTTCTTGCGCAGGCGCTGTTCGGTGCGCGGGGTTTGCAGGACGGTGGAAAGCACCGCGTTCCATCGCTCGGTCCCGGCGGGGGCACCGTTGATGAACCGTTGCTCCGTCCAACGGACGTTGAACGAGGCATCGCTGGCGCGTACCACGCTGGTGATCTGCACCGTCACCGACTCGCGGCCAACACGGGCGAAAGGATCGTTCTTGCTGGCGTAGTCGTTGAGCACCGCCGCGCCTTTGTCGGTGGTGTAGTCGTAGGCGTCCAGCCAGTTTTGCCGCACCACGATGGGATCGATAGACAGCGAGCGCACCAGCGTCACGAAGCGCGCCAGGTGGTGCGCGATCTGCGCATCGGCGGGCCGGTACGGCGTGGCGGCTTCGCCGACGGCGCGCACCTGCCCCGACTGATCGACCTCGATGACGTAAGGGGTGACGATGGACTGCGCCGAGCGCCACACCAGGCCACCGGCCATCAGCAGCGCAAGCGTGAGGCAGCCGAAGGCCATAAAACGCCAGTTCTTGGCCTGGACGCGGGCCGAGCCGATGCGCTCGTCCCACACCTGCGCGGCGGATTGGTACGGGGTGGCAGGCTGCGGCGTGTCGGCATAGCGCACCTGCGGGCGTTTGAATCGCATAGGGTTCTCCTTGGTGGTCAGGTATCGGGTCACGCATCGGGGCGCAGGCTTGGGCCTTGCCCTGAGCCGCCGCCGTCGCCACTGCGCAGCGTGTGGGCTGCGGTGGTTGCGGCATGGGTGATCTGCTGGCGGCGGTGCATCCGCTTTGCCCAGGCGGGTTGCTCTTGCTTCGGCGCGCTGGCTGCGCCTTCGCCTGCGGCGGCCTGGCCGGAACCGGCAGCGCCGACATCCGCACCGTTCCATCCTGCCCGGAAGGAGTCGGCCACCTTCTGACCGGCAGCGGAAGCGCCCGATGCAGCTCGGCGGCCTGCCGCTTGCGCGCCGGTCTTGGCGACATTGCCGAGGCCCGCAGCCGCGCCTTTAGCCCCGCCGCCCGCAGCGGCGGAACCGGCCTGGAATGCGGACTTGGCGCTGCTGGCCGCCGACGTGGCGGCGCGTGCGCCGCTCCCGGCCAGCTTTGCGGCGGCCGGGGCCATGCGTGCGCCCGCCATGACGGCACCGCCCACGCCGGTCGCGGCGGCACCGATGGCAACACCCGTGCCTACCGCGCCGACGGCAGCGCCCGCCATCGCACCCGCGCCGAGCTGCGGCGCACCGGACACAAGGCCCGTGGCGATGCCGGGGCCGAAGATGCCCAGCGCCAGCAAGGCAAGCGAAGCCAGCATCACGACAAGCGCATGGTCGATGGAAGGCTCGTCGGGATGAACCTGGAACTCCGCGAACAGGCCCGAGCCGATGCCGACGATTACCGCCAGCACCAAGACCTTGATGCCTGACGAAACCACATTGCCGAGCACCTTTTCCGCGAGGAACGAGGTTTTGTTCCAGAGCGCAAACGGGATCAAGACGAAGCCGGCAAGCGTGGTCAGCTTGAACTCGATCAACGTGATGAAAAGCTGAACCGCGAGCACGAAGAAACAGAGGATCACCACCAGCCAAGCGATGAACAGCACCACGATGGGGTCGAGGTTCACGAACACTTCGGGGAAGCCGGCCATGTCACCGATCTGGTCGAGGATCGGCGCAGCGGCGTCGATGCCGGTCTTGGCAAGCCGACCCGGCTGCAAGAAGTTCTCCATCGTTATGGCCGAGCCAGTGGCGGTGATGCCTAGCCCGGCGAACGAGCGGAACACGATGCTCGACAGCCAATTGAAGTTACCGATGATGTAGGCGAAGGCACCGACGTAAAGCACCTTGCGCAGCAGCTTGGCGATCACGTCCTCGCCCTGGCCGGTCGCATGGCTCATGGCCCAATACAGACCGGCAATGGTCATGTCGATGACAATGAGAGTGGCCGTCAGGAACGCGACTTCGCCTTGCAGCAGACCGAAACCGGAGTCGATGTAGCGCGAGAAGGTATCGAGGAATCTGTCGATGATCGTTACGTCGTTCATGGCGTGTCCTCCGCAGCGGCGAGCGACGCATCACCTTCCGGCGCGTCGTCGGTTGGCGTGTCGAAACTCGCCGGAATCGGCGGCAGTTCTGCCAGCGTCCGGTATTCGTCCGGCCCAGTCTGGCCGGTGAAGAAGCGCCGCCGGAAGGCTTCGGCAGCGGCGCGACAGGTGTCTTCGCCTGCGGTTTGCCGGTCGGCTGCGCATTGGGCGCGCAGCGCCTTGAGCCGCACGGGATCGGCGGCCAAGGTGGCGGTCAGGTCTTCAGCCGGCTGCTGGCCGCATGCGGTCAGCAGCACGGCCAGCAGGACAGGAACGCATCGCATGGCCGCCTCCCGTCAGTTGTTGTAGAAGTTGACGGACTGCGGTGTGTACGGCGTGCCGGTGCCCAGGAAGCGCCGCCGCACTTCGCGGGCGCGCTCGGTGGCCGCTGCCTGCCGCGCCAGCTCCAGCGAGGCCGCCCTGTCTTGTGTGATCTGGAGCTGCTGGGCCTGGATGGACTGCTTGGCCTGCAAGGCGAGAAGCTGGTTCGTTGCCTGCATCGCTTGCAGCGCACCCGTGGCCGATTGGCTTTGGCTCACGAGGTCGGCCAGCGCGCTTTCGTCTTGCGTCAGGTTCTGCGACACCTGCGCCTGCATCCGCATCGCGGTGTGCAGGCCGTCGAGCGTGTTCTTCCAGCGTTCGCGTGCGTCCTGTGCCATGCGGTCGCCGCTGATGGTGGCGGCGTACTGCTCCGGGTACAGGCGCGAGAACGTGGCATCCATGCTCTGCACGTCGTAGGCCAGCCCTTGCGCCTCGGCAATCAGGCGTTCAGTCGTGGCGAGCGTCGAGCGCAGCCGGTTGACGATGTTGAAGTCGAGATTCGCCAGGTTGCGCGCCTGGTTCATCAACATCTGCGCTTCGTTCTGGAGCTGGTTGATCTGGTTGTTGATCTGCTCCAGCGTGCGGATGGCAGTCAGCGTGTTCTGCACCAAGTTGACGGGATCAACGAAAGTGAGCGCCGCCGCTGGCTGAGCGAGCATCAGCGAGCCGGCCAGCGCGGCGGCGAGCGAAACGGAAAGTACACGGGTCTTCATGGCGAAATCTCCAGGGGTTGAGTAGCGAGGAAAGAAGCCGCCGACGGCGAGGACGGCAGCAGGTCGGCGGCCCAATCGAGGCCGCGATGGCGTAGCCACGCACCGGCGAAGCCGGGAGCGCCGGCCTGCGTCAGCACTCGGTCAATGTCGCGTTGGTCTTGCGGTGTGGATGCGCCCGAGAAGGCGAGCGCGGCTGGCCCCAGGTCGAGGTCGAACAGACGATTGCCCAGGCGCGATTGGTAGTAGTAGTCGCGCTTGGGCTGCGCGGTGGCGACGATTTCGATTTGCCGACTGTTGAGGCCAAAGCCCTCGTAGACCGTGCGAATCTGCGGCTCGGTCGCCTGCGGGTTGGGCAAGAAAATCCGGCTCGCGCAGCTTTCGATGATCGCGGGCGCGATGGTCGAATCCTTGATGTCGGCAAGCGACTGCGTGGCGAAGATCACCGACACGTTTTTCTTGCGCAGAGTTTTCAACCATTGCCGGATGCGTGCCGCGAAGGACGGTTCATCAAGGAATAGCCAGGCTTCATCGAGAATCAGCAGCGTGGGAGCACCGTCGAAACGTGCATCGAAGCGGGCGAACAAGTAGCGCAGCACCGCTTGCACGGCGGCGGGGCTGTGCATTAGCTCTTCCATCTCAAAGCCCTGCACGTCGCCGCTGCCGAGCCGGTCGCGGTCGGCATCCAGTAGCTTGCCGTGCGCGCCGCCCAGCACATACGGCGACAATGCCTGCCGCAGCGCGTTCGATTGCAGCAGCACCGAAAGCCCGGTCATCGTGCGCTGCTCCACCGGCGCACCAGCGAGGCTGCCGAGCGCCGACCAAATGGCGGCTTTCTCGTCGGGGCCGACGGTCACGCCTTCATGCAGCAGGCGGCCTTCGATCCACTCGGCGGCCCAGGTGCGATAGCCTTCGCTGTCGATACGGGCCAAGGGCTGAAAGGCAATGGCGCCGTCCGCGCCGAGGTCGTAGTGTTCGCCGCCCAGGCCCAGCACCGTCGCCCGCATGGATCGCCCCATGTCGAAGGCGAAGATGCGCGAGCCGCCATAGCGGCGGAACTGCAAGGCGAGCATCGCCAGCAGGACAGATTTTCCCATGCCCGTCGGCCCCGCGACCAGCGTATGCCCCACGTCGCCGATGTGCGTCACCAGCCGGAACGGCGTCGCGCCATCCGTGCGCGTGACGATCAGCGGCGGGCCGTCGAGATGGGCGTTTTTCTCCGGCCCAGCCCACACGGCGGACACCGGCATCATGTGCGCCAGATTCAGCGTCGAGACGATGGGCTGGCGCACGTTGGCATAGGCATTGCCTGGTATGGACGACAGCCACGCATCGACTGCATTTAAGGTTTCGGGGATGGTGACGAAGCCACGTCCTTGGATGACACGTTCCACCATGCGCAGCTTTTCGTCGGCTACGGCAGGGTCGTCATCGAACACCGTCACCGTGGCGGTGAGGTAGCCGAAGGCGACTTGATCGCTGCCAAGCTCTTGCAAGGCGGCATCCGCGTCGGCCGCCTTGTTGCTGGCATCCGTGTCCACCAGCGGCGATTCCTGCTGGAAGATGGTTTCGCGCAGTAGCGCAATGACATTCTTCCGTTTCGCAAACCACTGGCGACGCAGGCGGCCCAGCTCCTTTTCCGCCTCGGCTTTATCGAGGCAGAGAAACCGGGTACTCCAGCGATAGGCAAAGCCCAGGCGATTGAGGTCGTCCAGCAGGCCCGGCCAGGTCGAGGTCGGAAAGCCCCGCACCGACACCACGCGCAGATGCTGGTCACCCAGCATGGGCGCAAGGCCGCCGACTAGGGCGGAATCGGCCAGCAGTGCGTCGAGGTGGAAAGGCACCTCGGGCACGGCCAGCCGGTAGCGCCGCGTGGACACCGTGGCGTGAAGATAAGTCAGCGTCGCGGCATCGTCCAACCAGACGATTTCTGGCATCACGCCATCGAGCAGGTCGAAAACCCGATCCGTTTCTGCCAGGAAGGCGTCAAGCCGACCGCGCCAGTCCACACCATCGCCCGGCGCGTGCTCGTAGAGCAGCTTGGCTGCACGAGCGCGGGATTCCTCCGGCGGCAGATAGGCTAGCGTCAGGTGATAGCTGCTTTCGTAGTGGTTCCCCGATTCCTCAAAGGCAGCGCGGCGTTCTTCGTCCACCAGCCAGGACAGCGGTTCGGGAAAGTCGGAATGCGGATAGTCCGCGGCCGACTGGCGCTCGGCTTCCACGAACAGCGCCCAGCCCGAACCCAGCCGGCGCAACGCGTTGTTTAGCCGTGCCGTCGTGGCGATCAATTCGCCCTGCGTGGCGCTGTCCAGATCAGGCCCGCGAAAGCGCGCCGTGCGCTGAAACGAGCCATCCTTGTTCAGCACCACGCCCGGCGCGATCAGCCCAGCCCAGGGAAGCCAGTCGGCCAGCAAGGCGGGCCGCTGGCGGTATTCGGCAAGGTTAAGCATGGCGGCGTCTCCTACACGTCCAGCAGCGGCTTGTGCTTGATGTGCCGGGCGAAGACCTGCATGAACTGCGGATCGACCCTCGCGCCCCACACGGCCAGCGAGTGACCGACGATCCAGAGCACTACGCCAGGAATCCAGAGTTGCAGGCCCAGCCCGACGGCAGCGGCTAGCGTGCCGTTGGCAATCGCCACCGTGCGCGGTGCGCCGCCCATCAAGAGCGGCTCGGTCAGCGAGCGATGTAGCGGCACCTCGAAGCCGGCCGCGAAGCTATCCGGGCCACTCATACGACAGCCCCGCCGGAGAAGCTGAAGAACGACAGGAAGAACGAGGACGCGGCGAACGCGATGCTCAAACCGAACACGATCTGGATCAGCTTGCGAAAGCCGCCCGACGTGTCGCCGAAGGCGAGCGCGAGGCCCGTGGCGATGATGATGATGACCGCGACGATGCGTGCCACCGGCCCCTGAATCGACTCCAGAATGGATTGCAGCGGGCCTTCCCACGGCATCGAGGAGCCGGATGCCTTCGCCGTGCCCGCCGTCATCAGCATGACTGCGGCCAGCAGCAGGCCGTGGTGCGCGGGGCCGGCCAGCCGCCGCAGGCGTGCGATGGTTGAAACCGGATTTACGGAATTACGGAAAGCGTGAACGTGCATCTGCGTCATGGCAGTTCTCCAGGTAGGTCAAGGGACGAGGAAGGCGCAGCGGCATCGGCTGCGAGAGGAACCGGCATCAGCTCGGGAAACGGTGTTTCCAGCGCGTCCGCCAGGCGATAGCCGGTGCCGTCGAAACCGACGACACGGGCGATGCTTTCGACGCGGCGCTTGCGGCCACGCCCGGCGATGTGGATCACGACGTTGACCGCCTCGGCGATCAGCGCACGCGGTGGGTTCACCGCCACTTCAAGAATCAACTGTTCGAGGCGCAGCAGCGCGCCCAGCGCGGAACCGGCGTGGATGGTGGCGATGCCGCCGGGGTGGCCGGTGCCCCACACCTTAACCAAGTCCAGGGCTTCGCCGCCGCGTACCTCGCCGACGATCACGCGGTCGGGGCGCAGGCGCATCGTGGCCCGCACCAGCTCGGTCATAGACACGACGCCAGCGCGGGTGCGCAGCGGCACATGGTCGCGGGCTGCGCATTGCAGCTCGATGGTGTCTTCGAGCACAAGCACGCGGTCGCCCGTGGCGGCGATCTCCGCAAGCAAGGCATTGGCGAGTGTGGTTTTGCCGCTGCTCGTCGCCCCGGCGATCAGGATGTTCTGGCGCTCACGCACGGCGCGGCGCAGGAACTCGGCCTGGCCTGTGGTCAAGATGCCGTCGGCCACATAGCGATCCAGCCCGATGATGCTCACGGCGCGCTTGCGCAGCGCGAAGGCTGGGCCGGGCGCTGCGGGCGGCAAGATGCCCTCGAACCGCTCGCCGGTTTCGGGCAGCTCGGCGGTCAGCAGCGGCCGCCCGCGATGCACCTCTGCGCCGACGTGCGCAGCCACCAGCCGGATGATGCGTTCGCCATCGTCTTGGGACAGCTCCACGCCCAGCGGCATGCGGCCCGATGACAACCGATCCACCCATAGGGTGCGGTCGGGGTTGAGCATGATTTCCACCACGTCGGGGTCGGCCAGCGCAGCGGCGATGACTGGCCCCATTGCCGTGCGCAGCATCTGGATACGGCGATCCAGAGAGGTTGCGGCGGATGAGAGTTCGGGCGGGGTTTGCGGAATGGCGCTCATGAGGCACGCTCCTGCGCTTCAGCCAGTGCCTCCGCGTCATCCATTCGCGCCGGGTCTGGGTGCAGTTCTTCCACAACGTCGCGCACCAGGCTGCGGCCACGCAGCAGGTGGCGGCCGAGCCGCTCCACGAATTGCTCGAAACGCGCTTTGCCTTGGGCGCGAGCTGCGTCCTGATGGGCTTCGGGAATCGGGGTGCTGACGGTCAGGAAGTAGCGGATGAACAGCGCCAGTGTTTCGATCTGGATGTTCTGGTCGCGCTCCATGCGCTCGGCCTGCCGCGACAGGCGATCGAGCCGCTTGGCGATGGCCGCCTCGCGCTGGTCGCCAGCATCGGGCGATAGCCACGACGCGAGCGCCGCCGCGACAATGGACGACTTGGACACGCCTTTCTTGGCGGCCAGTTCTTCGAGACGCTTGGCGTGCTCGGGCTGAATGAACAGATTGAGGCGGTATTGGCTCATAAGTCGATTCCGTCGTTGGGGTCGAGGGAAGCCAGCCGGGCCGTGCGCTGCATGGCCGGGTCGAGCTGGCCGGGAAGCGGCAGCGGCAGGTCGTCGTCGTCATCGAGCAGAGTCAGGTCATGGCCGGCGAGCAGCGGTTCGGGGCTGTATTCGCTGACTTCGGATAGCTCCGGCTGTCGGCGTGGGCCGCCGTCATCGGCGGTGCCTGTGCCATCGCCGGACAGGCCCGCAGCCCGGACCGTTGACACGGCTGGGATCGATAGGCCGCTCCAGTCGTCGGGCCGGGCCGGTGGCGCGTCCGCGTATTGCCCGGCCGCGAGCACAGGCGGCGGTAAAACGCGGTTCTTGAAATTCGCGTCGGCGTAGTAGCGCAGCTTCTTGGCCTTGATCGGTGCCACGCTGGACACCATCACCACAGCTTCCTCAGTCGGAAGCTGCATCACTTCACCGGGCGTCAGTAGCGGGCGGGCCGTCTCCTGCCGCGACACCATGAGGTGCCCCAGCCACGGTGCCAATCTGTGCCCGGCATAGTTGCGCTGCGCGCGCAGTTCGGTAGCGGTGCCAAGCGTTTCGGAGATCCGTTTCGCAGTGCGTTCATCGTTGGTGGCGAACGTCACGCGGACATGGCAGTTATCCAGAATCGAATGGTTCTGGCCGTAGGCTTTGTCGATCTGGTTGAGCGATTGGGCGATAAGAAAACTGCGGATTCCGTAGCCCGCCATGAAGGCAAGCGCCGTCTCGAAGAAGTCCAGGCGGCCCAGCGCCGGGAACTCATCGAGCATCAGCAGCAGCTTGTGGCGGCGTTCGATGCCGTCGCTGCCGTCGAGCGATTCGGTGAGCCGTCGGCCGATCTGGTTGAGGATCAGGCGAATGAGCGGTTTCGTCCGCGAAATATCCGAAGGTGGCACTACCAGATAAAGCGACACCGGATGCTCGGACGCGATCAGGTCGGCGATACGCCAGTCGCAGCGCGAGGTGACTTCGGCCACCGTGGGGTCGCGGTAGAGGCCCAGGAACGACATGGCGGTGCTCAACACGCCGGAACGCTCGTTGTCCGACTTGTTGAGCACTTCGCGCGCCGCCGAAGCGACGACTGGATGCGGGCCACCACCTTCCACGTTCACGAGGTGCTGTGTGGTCATCATCCGGTGCAAGGTCAGCTCGAAGGGGCTGGCCGGATCGGAGAGGAAATTGGCGACGCCGCGCAGCGTCTTGTCCTCGCCCGCGTAGAGCACATGCAGGATGGCCCCGACCAGCAGCGCGTGCGAAGTCTTCTCCCAATGGTTGCGCTTCTCAAGCGCGCCTTCTGGATCGACCAGAATGTCGGCTATGTTCTGTACGTCACGCACTTCATGTGCGCCGCGCCGAACTTCTAGCAGCGGGTTGTAGGCCGCCGACTTCGCATCGGTCGGATTGAACAGCAGGCAGTGTGAGTAGCGTGAGCGCCAACCTGCGGTGATCTGCCAATTCTCGCCCTTGATGTCGTGGACTACGGCGGATGCAGGCCAAGAAAGCAGCGTCGGCACCACAAGGCCGACGCCTTTGCCTGAGCGCGTGGGCGCGAAAGTGAGGATGTGTTCCGGGCCTTCATGCCGAAGGTACTTGCCATCGTGCTGACCGAGGAACACGCCGATCGGCTGCGTAAGGCCGGCTTTGCGAATGTCCTCCGTACTTGCCCAGCGTGCCGAGCCATAGGTCGTGACTAGGCGTGATTGACGAGAGCGCCAGATCGACATGCAGACTGCGACCACCACCGCCAGCAAGCCACTGCCACCCGCTATGGCACCGCCCGTGTCGAAAACGCGTGGCGCGTAGGCATCGAAGAAGAACCACCACTCAAACAGCTTCCACGGGAGGTAGATCGGTGTGCCGAGGAAATCAAACCAGGGGGAGCCAAGGCGTACCTGATAGCCAAGGGCTGCTGCCGTCCATTGTGTGGCGCCCCACACACCCGCGATCACGATGCCGAATACCACGGCTATCTGACCGAACAGCACATTCGTACCTTGCATAGCCCCGCCTCCAATCTCTCCTACGCTGATTCCCTTGGGAAACGCGGCTTAGAAATGTGCCGCAGGCGTCAGGATCGGTGCTGGCTTAGTGCCGGTCAAAGACCGTTTGGGGCAGAAAGGTCGATAAGAAAGAATGAATTCGCGCTGTGTCTAGCCAGGGAGTGACTCCGTAAGCGCCGGCGAATATCAGCGTGCCGAACAGAAGATTCAGGCAGACTAGCGAATTGCTGAATTGCTGAATTGCTGAATTGCTGAATTTCAGAATTTGGGGGATTCTTTGGGCGGTGTGTATGGCGTTTTTCCGTCACCGTAGAACCGCTTACGTGTTGCCTCCGCTACCCGGTTGCAAAGCAGTTCGCCCAAAGTAGGCCGATCCGTCTTGCATTGCTGGCGCAACTTCTTGAGCTGTTCCGGGTCTGCCACCAGCTCTTCTACTGTCGGGGTTTTCTTTTCTGCACTAGTGGCTTTGTGCGGTTTATCAGATTGACCGCATGCGACTAGCATTGCAGCGACGAGCGTGATGGCGAGTCTCATGGCATCAATTCCTCCGGAAGATCGGGATTTCGGCTTTTTGTTGACCTGAGAAACTCTGGCAATTCGATGGCCTGTACTCGCTGAATGAAGCGCGCAAGCTCGTCAAACGGATCGCCTTCAAGTCTGAGTAGATAGGTCGTCAAAGGTGGTACGCGTGTCGAAAGCGGCCTCGCCACGACTCCTGGCTCTCGGGAGGCTGCAATGTGTGCAGCCCCTGTAAGTCCGAGTGCAAAACCGGCAGATACCAACGCCATCATCAGGTCGAAAGTGGTAACCCGCTCGGCAACTAGAGGCTGCATTTCAGCCCGGCTAAGTACTCGCTCAATGTGCTTGGCGTGGCCCTCGCACACTTGAGGATCAGATAGCACTAGCGGGTAGCGCAGCAGTTCATCCAATGGAATTCGCTTAAGAGCCAGCAACGGATGCCGAGCTGGCAGCGCCACCATAAGCGTGTCAGTCCACGCGGGAAGTGCGACGATTCCATCACCTACGTCGTCGGACTGTGCAAAGCCGACGTCATACAGGTCGTCGTGCAATCCTTTGATTTGTTGGGATAGTGGCACCTCAAAAAAGCGAATCTCAACCTCGGGCTCCTCCTCGCGACACAACGCCAATAGGGCTGGTAAGCACAGTAGTGTTGCGCCGTCTGACAAGGCGACGCGGAGTTGTCCATGAAAGCCATTTTTTGCTGCCTTCACGCAGTCCCGCGCCTGTTGCAAGGATGCGAACACCCGAAGTGCGTGCTCCATGAGCATCAACCCAGCTCGTGTCAAACGCGTGCTTCTCGTGTTCCGAATAAAGAGCTGTGCTCCTAACTCCTCTTCGAGTTCTTTGATCGTGCGAGACAGTGGGGACTGCTCAATATGCAGTTTCGCAGCGGCGCGAGCGAAGTGAAGTTCCTCGGCGAGCGCCATAAAACAACGTAGATGTCGAATTTCCATGCGTCCCCTACTAATCGTCGATCTATTCAGTATTTAAAACTCGCTGCCATGCTGCGTTCTTCCAACTCAAGGACTCAGGGTGAAGATTGCAGATTCACATGCTCTGGCGAACCAGAAAGCGCTTTAGCGAGAACACCCCATTGCACGGCTGCGTCGGCGCGAGCACGGACCAGAGCCGCTCGCTGGGACAAGGTGCCACGCTCCGCTTCTGCAACAACGGTCGCATCCACCTGTCCCGCCTCAAAGAGGCGTCGACTGCGGTCAAGGAGTCGATCAGCGACGACAAGACCATCGACCTGATGCTGCAGAGAAGTCCGCTGGGTCTGCCAGCCCAGATAAGCGTTCTCCACATCCTGAAGCGCAAGCAAAACCGTGCGTTCCAGGTCAGCCTGTGCGCCGCGACTGCGTGCTGAGCCCTCGTCGATTCCCGCTTGTATTGCTCCACCGTCAAAGATCGGAAGCGTCACACCCAAGCCCAGAGAGAAAATGTTCCCTGCCACACGTGTTCCGTTGTTCTCGAAGCGTTGGCGCCCACCACTCAAATCGAGCACAAGTTTGGGGAACCGCTCGCCTTCTGCTGCGTTCCATCGCGCCGTCGCCGCTGCAAGACGCGCCTGCGCGGCTCTGACGTCGGGGCGCTGCTGCAGCAATTCGCCTGGCACGCTTCTGGGAGTCCAATCGGGCATGGTGAGAGAGGCAAGCGCAGGACCGCTGCCAAGCGCCCCCGGAATCCGGCCAACGAGCACATCCAAGGCATGCGTTGCTTCGCCGCGTACGCGTCGCAACTGCTCTTGCTCCACCCGGAGGGCGATGACCTCGGAACGCGTGCGTTCAATGTCAAAGCCCGTAGCTTGACCTGCCTTGAACTTCTGCTCTGTCAGACGCTCAAGGCGCTCGGCGACTTGAAGTCGCTCTTTTGCCAGATCTTCCAGCTCTGCCGCCTGCCGCTGCTGCAGTGCAGCGGACACTGTCTCAAAGGCGATCTGCCAACGTGTCGCGAACCAGTTCTGTTCGACAGCAACTGCGTCCATCCGTGCGCCATCAGCGGCATGCGAGAGGCGGCCCGCTAGATCAACTTCCCATGAAGCCGACAGCGGAAGCCTGGCATCGCTGCTGATGGTCGGTGCCAAAGAAAAGTCGCGCGCGCGCGTTGCTTGGGGCGTGAGCGCCAAGCTAGGGAACATTGAAGCGCGTGTACGTCGGGTGATCGCCACAGCTTCATCAATCCGCGCTCTTGCAATAGCGAGATCGGTGTTGTGCTCCAGCGCGTTGCGCACCAGCGCGTCAATCAGCGGATCACCGTACGCCGTCCACCACTCGGCCGGGAGTGCTTGTGCTGGCACCTGCTGCACAGCCAGACCCGCTTCGTTCATGAATTTGGCCGGAACCTCAACGCGTGATGTCTCCACCCTGTGAGGCGAGTGGCTGCACGCGGCGAGAAGCGTGATCGATAGGAATGCAACAGCAGTAAGGCCGCGGCGGGCGTAGGGATCGGACATGTTGAGCCACTAGGTTGTGAATTGAGGAGGCCGTCTTGACGGGCATAGTTCATGGCGTGTACTATACCGTCCAGACGGTTCAAAAATCAAGCATCTTTGGAGTTTCACCATGGCAACTCGTATGAAATCAAGCCCAGAGGAGTCGCATTCGGCGGACAACGGCGCTGAAGCCCCCTCCATCTCTAAGAACGCGCAACAAACACGGGAGCGCATCCTTCAAGCTGCGCGTGACGTAGTCATGGAGGGAGGTGCCGGGCACCTAACGCTTGACGCGGTCGTTGCACGGGCAGGAATGAGCAAAGGTGCGTTCCTGTACCACTTCAAGACCAAGCGCGATCTGCTCCTCACGATGATTGATGACCAGGTCTCGGCGTTTGATGGCGGGCAGGAAGAGCGAGAGCTGCCATTCGTCGGCGATCCAGACCCTTGGCTATCCAGCCAGGTCTCGGCTATGCCTGACGGCGGGATGCAAAAGATGAGCGCTGCATTGCTGGCGGCCGTGGCTGAAGACCCCACGCTGCTTGAGCCTGTGCGCGGCTGGTACCGCAGGCAGTACGAGAACGCGAGCAAATCTCCACGCGGCACCGATATCGCCGGAATCGTTCTATTTGCCTTGGACGGAGTCTTCCTCGCCGAAATGATGGGTTTTCCGACGTTTGCTGCCGAAGACCTTTCTCGACTCATGCACACCCTCCAGGCGCTCGCCCGCGGCGAACTGGAACTCACCCCTATTGATAAACGCTGATGAAAGGCCTTCCCGTGTCTTGCACTCCCTTTAAATCCCAGTCCTGGCAAATGCAGAAAGTCGGCCTCGCGTTTGTTCTGCTCGCATCGCTTGCCGGCTGTGGTAGTCAGAAGGAGCCTGCTTCCGATCCACCGCGAGCGGTCAAGCTGCTCACGGTGGGGGATGTAGGTTCTGTGGCCAATCGCATTGAATTGAGTGGTCTAGCTCGCTCCAGTGAGCGGAGTACCTTGGGGTTCGAGACTGGCGGGCGTATCAGCAAGCTTCATGTGGACGTGGGAGATCGCTTCTCTCGCGGACAGCTTCTGGCTGAGTTGGATGTTCAGCCCGAGCAACTCCGCCTAGAACAGGCTCGGGCGACACTCGCTGCTGCGGAAGCCGCATTGGCAGACAGAATCGTGCAGACAACGCAGCAAAGGGGGCTGCTTGAGGGCAACGTAATCTCCCCGGCTGCATTCGAGAGTGTGAAAGCACAGTTGGTTGCAGCTGAAGGCCAGGTGCGCAATGCAAAGGCCGCATTCGGCCTTGCCGAGCGTGCGCGAAGGGGGGCCGCCATTCATGCGCCATTCGACGGCGTCGTCGCGGAGAAACTCGCTCTGCCGTTCACAGATATTGCAGCCGGAGCGCCGGTGCTTCAAGTGGATGGACTACGCAGCGGCGTAGAAGTCCTTGCGACTGCATCGACGACCCAGGCGGCAAATATCAAAATTGGGCAGGTCGCCGAACTGCGCCTGAGCGAGTCAGCAAGTCCCGTTCGTGCTTCGGTACAACGCATCGGCTTGCGTGCTGAAAATGGCTCACTTTTACCTGTCGTGCTCGTTCCTCAAGATGCTACTCTTGCGCGCAGTCTTCGACCCGGGTCTGCCGTTCAAGTATTGCTGAAGGCACCGGAAGCGAAGGATGCCTCACCAGATCGTCTGATGCTTCCCTATTCGGCACTGGTGCTCAGTGAGAAAGCAGGACAAGCCGCAGTGTTTGTATATGACGTGACCGGAAAGAAGGTGCACCGCCGGGAAGTGCAATTCCAGAGCGAGCCAGGCGGCGACAACGTTCGCGTTGTGGGCGGCCTGAAGCGCGGCGAGATGGTAGTCGCGGCTGGCGCGAGTTGGCTGACGAACGAGCAACAAGTCACCCCACTCAAGGCCACGACCCAATTGGCCGGACGCTGACCCGCTACAGGAAGACTTCGCTATGAAGATCACAGAAATGGCGCTGCGCGCCAGCAGACTCACCTACCTTGCCGCGGTCATCATTCTTGTTGCCGGCATTGCCACGTTTCTCAATTTCCCTTCGCAGGAAGAGCCATCGGTCACGATTCGAGATGCGGTTGTTGCCGTTCTGAACCCTGGCATGCCAGCCGAACGTGTTGAGCAGTTGATCGCGCGTCCGATCGAGGAGCGTTTGCGGGAGCTGGCCGAGGTCAAGCGTGTAACCACAACCGTTCGCGCGGGCGGGGCCGTCATACAGGTCACGATCTGGGAGCGGTACACCGACCTAGCCCCCATATGGCAGCGCGTTCGCGCGAAGGTTGCCGATGCTCAGCCTCTGCTTCCACAGGGTACGTTGGGGCCATTTGTCAACGACGACTTCGGCCGTGTTGCCGTGGCCTCCATTGCGGTGACCGCGCCGGGCTACTCCATGGGCGAAATGCGTGTGTCGTTGAAAGAGATGCGCGATCGCCTATACGCGCTTCCCGGCGTTGATCGCATCAGCTTCTACGGCTTGCAGGAAGAGCGCGTCTATCTCGAATTTGATCGACCAAAACTAGCCCAGCTTGGATTGACCCCACAAGGGGTGATCGATCAACTCGTTAAACAAAACGTCGTGCTTTCAGGCGGGCAAATCGCCATCGGTGGCATCAACGCTTCGCTGGCTGTTAGTGGAGAGGTTCGCGACGCCGCTTCGCTGCGCGCGTTGCCGATCATGATGGCGCAAGCTCAGGGTGCGCGCGGTGCTTCGCCTGCTCCTTCAATCTCACTGGGAGAGCTTGCGCGCGTGCAGGTACAACCTGCAGATCCTCCCGAGTCTGCTGCAGTCTATAAGGGCCAGCCTGCCGTAGTGATGGCAGTGTCCATGACCTCGGGCCAGAACGTGGAGCAATTCGGCGTAGCCCTCAAATCCCGTGTGGCCGAGCTTGAGAAACTTCTGCCCGCAGGTTTCGAGCTCTCCTATGTGACATTCCAGGCAGACGTCGTCAAACGTGAAATGGGCAAGATGAACCAGGTGATGATCGAAACGATTGTCATCGTGCTCGGCGTCGTCGTCCTTTTCCTGGGATGGCGCACAGGATTCATCGTCGGGATGATCGTGCCGCTTACCATTCTGGGGGCACTGATCGTGATGCGCGCGCTGAACATCGAGCTGCAAAGTGTTTCGATGGCAGCCATCATCATCGCTTTGGGGCTCTTGGTAGACAACGGCATCGTGATTGCCGAAGACATTGAACGGCGCTTGGCAGCCGGTGAAGACCGCAAACAGGCTTGTCTCGAAGCGGGTCGTACCCTCGCACTGCCGCTGCTGACGTCCTCATTGGTTATCGTCATCGCCTTCTCCCCGTTCTTCTTCGGCCAGAGTGCGACGAGTGAGTATCTGCGCTCTCTCGTCATTGTCCTCGCGCTCACGTTACTCGGATCTTGGCTGTTGTGTCTGACCGTCACTCCACTGCTGTGCTACCACTTCACCAAAGTGCATCATCAACCGGCGAATGACGCGCAAACCTACAACACACGCTTCTATCGCGGCTATCGCAAGTTGCTTGAGTGGGTGCTTGACCACAAGGCGATCTACGTTGGTGTGATGACGGGTGCATTGGCCGTAGCTCTGTACGGATTCACGACACTGCCATACGACTTCTTGCCGAAGTCCGACCGAGTTCAATTCCAAATACCGGTGCAGCTCGCCCCTGGAACGGATTCACGGCTCACTCTTGCCAAAGTGAAGGAAGTGAGCGGCTGGCTCGGTGATCAAGAAATCAACCCCGAAATCACGGATCACATTGGCTACGTCGCTGACGGTGGGCCGCGCTTCATCCTTGGGCTCAATCCCCCATTGCCAGCATCGAACATCGCGTACTTTGTCGTGACGGTCAAGGCAGGCACCAACATTGACGTCGTGATTGCCCGAACTCGGGCTTACTTCGCGCAGCATCATGGAGATGTACGCGCAGAGCCTCAGCGGTTCTCGCTAGGCACTACCGAAGCCGGCACAGCCGTCTACCGGGTCAGTGGGCCGGATCATGAGGTGCTGATGAATGCGGCGGCGAAAATTGAGTCCGCGCTACGGGAGCTGCCAGGTACGGCCAACATCAAGAACAACTGGGATACCCGTGTCGGCCGTCTCGATGTTCGGGTCGATCAAGATCGTGCGCGACGTGCTGGCGTCACCACCGACGACATAGCTGCCTGGCTTGGCACCCGCTACATCGGCCAGTCGATCTCTGTGATCCGAGATGGCGATACCAGCGTGCCAATCGTGATGCGCGGGACGTCCAATGATCGGCGCAGCACTGCGGACGTTGGTTCGACGACCATCTATCCAGCGTCGGGTGGCCAGCCGGTTTCCCTGGCGCAAGTGGCCGATGTCACGCTCGCTAGCGAGCCGTCTGTGATCCAGCGCCGCAATCTCATTCGTACAGTCACAGTTCAGGGGCAGAACACCGCATACACCGCGCAAGAGATCGTGGATCACCTCGCACCTCGGATCGCCGCAATTGAACTACCTGCAGGCTATGCCATAGAGCTTGGTGGAGAAATTGAGGAATCGGCTGAATCGAATGCATCGCTCACGCACTACATGCCGTTCGCTCTTCTGGCGATGTTGCTGCTATTCATCTGGCAGTTCAACTCCTTCCGCAAGCTGATCGTGATTCTCGCAACGATTCCCTTCACGTTGATTGGGGTCGTGATTGCACTGAAGGCAACAGGCACTCCTTTCAGCTTCATGGCGACATTCGGGGTGCTTGCGCTGTTCGGAATCATCGTCAACAACGCCGTTCTTCTGCTCGAACAAATTGAACACGGCCTCTCGGAAGGTCTCGCCCGACATGAAGCCCTGGTGGGAGCTGCGATGCAGCGGCTGCGTCCAATCGTGATGACCAAGGTGACCTGTATCGCGGGTCTCGTGCCCCTGATGTTGTTTGCGGGGCCGCTGTGGAAGGGCATGGCCATCGGCATGATCGGTGGTCTCGCACTTGGCACGCTCGTGACGCTTGGCCTGATTCCGTTGCTCTACGAGGTGCTGTTCGGAATGAAGTGGCCGGGCAGCAAACGGAGTCACGAGGCGGTACAACAACCAGTGCAACCGGTCTGATCCCTCAGCGTAACTGTCCACACGCTTCCCCCGATCTCTCTCGTGGCCGGAGAGATCGGGGAGACAGATTCTCGCCATCAGAGAGTTTAAGAAGAAATCAGAAGCAGAGCGAATTGACCGCCTACTGCCTATTCTTTGATGCTTTGATGCTTTGATAATCAATTTTCACTGAATAGATTTGGAGAAATATATGAACCCGTTGTCATGGAATCCATGGTTGGTTCTACTGATTGCCGGCCTGTTCGAAATCGGTTGGCCACTAGGCCTCAAGATGGGTGCGGCCAATGCAGCGATGCGCTACGTGGGGCCGGCGATTGCAGTTGCCTGTATGGCAGCCAGCGGCTTTTTCCTATGGTTATCTCTTAAACAGATCCCCATAGGAACAGCTTATGCGGTCTGGACCGGCATCGGTTCGCTGGGCGCGTTTTTCGTGGGCGTGTATGTGTTCGGCGATACCGCCTCCTTGATACGTTGGGTTGGAATTGCGCTGGTTGTTGCTGGCATCGTCTGTCTGAAAATTGGATAAATGAAAATATATATGAAACGCCCTATTTCATTAATCCATTTTGTGCTGCTGGCAGGCCTCACGGCAACCTTATCTGGCTGTGCTTCAAACGGAATGACTCGATCAGGGTTTCTTGGTGATTACGATGTATTGGGAAAAACGAAGTACGAAAATGTTCTGCTCTTCAAGGCGCCAGGCTTTGAACCCAGTCGTTACCGGGAAATATTAGTCGAGGATGCTCAGGTAGTGACGGCAACTGGACGCATAGGTGGGCTTGAAGCTGAGCAAGTGCGAGAGCTTCTCGATCACGTCAACAGTGAACTGCGACATCTCCAAACTAAGTCCGAAGCTCCCGCATCGTCAGGCCGCATACGTGTGCGTGTGGCAATTACGACCATTGAGACGCCCAATAGAGCAGTCAACACCCTAACGACGTTGCTTGTTGGACCAGTGACAACTGGGGGAGCTAGTTTGGAGTTTGAGGCAGTAGATGAACAAACAGATCGTCGGGTGGCTGCTGCTAGCTGCTTCGAGCACGGCAACGCTCTCGCGGATTTCAAAGGCTCCTACACACTGCTCGGGCATGCAAAGTCTGCAATCACCACCTGCCTTGAACGGATCAATAGCGCTTGGAGAAGTGCTGGCTCGTGAATAGCTGCTATTCCATAACTTCGCGCGGATCGCGAGGAGCCTCATCAAGGGGATTCGTAGGGTGCCGTTCTTGTAACGTCTGCAGCATTCTGGAGTGGCTCTGCTTCGTCGCAAAATTGCCGGCGTTTCTCGTTCTTGTCTATTCGAAACGCTGCGTGGTGCTGCTTGCAGAGGTAAAGCGCCTGGAGGTGTGTAAATTCACACGATGGAGTTTGGCCGGTGTGCTGGCAACGGTAGTTCTGACAGGGTGTTCCACTTACCGTCCTTGGATCAACCCGACACTTTCCGACGCCGCCTTAATGTCTCTCGCCGAGAACGACCAACGCATCAGGCCGTCGGAGGTCAACCAACCGGTGGTTGTAGCGGTGACACTGTCAGGCGGGGGCGCTCGGGCGGCGGCCTTCGGCCTGGGCGTGCTGCGCGAACTCAAGGCCACACGCTTCGCGCTAGAGGGCCAGGAGACCACTCTGTTGGATCAGGTGTTCCTGGTCAGCGGAGTGTCGGGGGGCAGCATCCTTGCCGCGCACTTCGCGGCCTTCGGCGATGCCACGCTGACTCGTTTCGAGCCGGATTTTCTGCTTGTGCCTTTTGAGGGGCGACTCATACGTGAAGCTCTGTGGCCTGAGCGTCTTTATAGACTAACTTCACCTTGGTTTGGGCGCAGCCAGATCCTGGCTCAACGCTTGGACGAACTTTTTGAAGGCCGCACCTTTGGTGACGTGCGCCGACGACCGGGCGCGCCCGAACTGATGATCACGGCAACCGACCTCACGACCGGTGCCCCTTTCGATTTCACCACCGAGCAATTCCGGCTAATCTGTTCCGACCTCGATGCAACGCCGCTGTCTTTCGCGGTGGCGGCCTCGTCGGCAGTACCGCTGGTGCTGTCGCCCGTAACGGTGCGAAACAACGCCAATACCTGTCCGCCGCCTCTCCGATCTTTGCCTGTCAGAGGGCAAAATTACAGATCACGCATCCTGCAAAGCGGCATAGACAGCTACCTCAATGCGCACGATCGGCCCTATATCCACCTCGTGGACGGTGGTGTCTCCGACAACCTCGGCGTACGTCTGATGCTAGACCGGCTAGTAGCTTCGGGCTCAATGAGCGCCAATTTCTCGGAGGTCAAGCCCGGAAGCTTGCGCCGACTCGTGTTGGTGACGGTGAACTCCGAACGAGGACTGAGCGAGAGAGTGGACAGTAGCGACCGAGTTCCCAGCACGACGCAAGTACTTGAGTCGCTGATCTTCGGTGCCGGCGCTCGCGAGACCCAGGTGACGCTGGCCATGCTTAACGACGACCTGCAACACTGGCGTTCCGAGATTGTCCGCACCCGTGGCCAAGCGGACAGCCCCTTTGCGGCCGACGCAGAAATCTACGTAGTAAGCGTAAGTCTGAACGACGTGCCGGACGACAAGATCCGGCATTCGCTGCTGCGCGTGCCCACAGCCTTCACGATCGAGGCTACGGATGTCTTGGACCTGCAAACTGCGGGAGGCGAAGCACTGAGGCAATCCAAGGAGTTTATGGCATTGATTGAATCTCTAAGAAGAATCACAGCAGCCAAGCAGACTGCGCCTGGTACTCAGCTTCCCTTGATATCTAACTGATACCGATACTGGGCTTTCGTCCAAGTTCCCAAGAGGCACTTCCGCCGATAACCTTTGCGGCAAGCTGTTGTCCCAGTCGCGGCTCAATTACCGGCCGCCACGGCACAAGGCTGAACCCCATGCCGTCATCGAGCATCGCGTAGCGCCCGCTGGCGAGCATAATGGAACGCCGGTAGATACCGGCTACGCGCTGCCCGTCGGCCACCGGGCGATGCTCTAGGCCGGTTTCCGCCGCAATGTCTTTCGCGGCCTGCACTAGTTCCCGATTGCGTAGCGTGCCCAGCAGGTTGCGCGCGAGGATGACGCGCTGCCCGCGGCGCTGTGCCAGCCCCTGTTCTTCGAGGAAATCGGCTCGCTGCTGTATGGCCTGCTTGGTATCACCGCCAAAGCCCAAGTTGCCCAGCCCACGGCCACCGCCGATCAGTTGCTGGTCAAGCCAAGTCGCGCCGATGACGCGGGCCTGCCGTTCAATAGGAAGGTGTGATTTCAGCTCTACGGCTACATCGCCCAGCCGTTGCGCGTCGTATTGGCGGCCACGCTCGGCCAGGTCGTCCGGTACCTTCCATAGCCCTTCGGCCACGCGCTCCACGATGCAAGCCCGGCGCAGGGCTTCCAGCCGCCGGACATGAGCGGCGACGACTTCCTGCGGGTCGCGTCCGGGCGTAGCCCGGCCCTGCTCGATTACCAGGTGATGATCGGTGCGGTACAGGCCATCGCTCGCCAGCGAGGCGATGTTCTTGTCGGCCGTGCGCACCTCAGTCGAACCCTTCACCTCTACCACAGCGCCCGTGGGATAGTTCGCCAGTTCGTCGCGGGCGTTCAGTGCAACGTAGTGGGCCTTACCGTCCGTGCCGTCGATGATCAGATAGCCTCGGTCGTGCAACTCATCGGCAAGCCCCTTCGCGGCCACGCGGCCGATGAGGCTGCGACCATCGTCGCCCGGCTCGAACACCGCCAGCTCACGCGGCTGGCCGCTCATGGCCCGCTGCATCGTTCGGATGATGTCGCCACGCTCACCCAGGGCACGCAAGGTCTTCTCGGCATCGGCATGAATGGCCCAGGTGCCGGGCTGCACCTCGTCGGCTAGGCCCAGGCGCTGCAAGCGTTGCAGGCGGCCGATCAGCAGCAGGCGCTGGCGTTGCAACCTCGGCTCGTTGAGCCGTTCGACATGCACCCGGCCATCCTCGCCGGTCTCGCGCTGCAAGGTGCGATCCAGGCTCGTCCACCGCTCCTGTTCCACCTCGCGCCTCAAGGTCTGCTGAATCTCCAGTTCGGTGCGCGGCCCCAGCCACTCGGTCGCCAGCTCGGCGGCGCGATGGCGGAAGCCGTGGGCGATGTAGTCACCCGCGATGATGAGGTCTTTGCCGGTGTCGTCGCGCCCGCGCACGATCAGGTGGGTGTGCGGGTTGTCGGTGTTCCAGTGATCCACCGCCACCCAATCCAGCCGCGTGCCCAGGTCGGCTTCCATGCGGCTCACCAGATGCCGGGTGTAGGTGCGCAGGTCGTCCAGCTCGGCCCCGTCCTCGGGCGAGACGATGAAGCGGAAATGGTGCCGGTCGTCGGCGCAGCGTTCCTTGAAGGCGTCCAGATCGGCTTCGTCGGCCTGTGGCCCGTAGCCCCGGCCCGGTTCGCCATCGCGACCCGCGCCGTCGCGCTCGATGTAGCGCAGGTGCTTGGCGAGCGATTGCGGGCTGGCCCGCTGGTGATTGACCAGCAAGGTCTTGATGGTCACGCGCCGCGACATGGGCATTAGCTTCGCCCCGGCGAAGCGCGCCGCCGTGTGGCCACGTCCGAGCCGAGAGCCGGGCCGCTGGCCGGTGCCAGCCGCGCCAGGACGGCGTACTGCCGACTTGCCGCTGCTGGCTTTGCCGGCCTGCTTGAGCACCTTGGAAACGAAGCTCTGCCCCTGGCCCTTGCCCCGGTTCTTCGGGGCGCTGGGGCGCACGCGAAAGTCGTCGTCGCGGCTGTCGGTCATGGCTGCGCTCCCCGCAAGCTTGGGCGTGTCCTGTCGTGCGAAGCACGCGGACATGCCAGCATTGGCGCGACCCTCGCGCCAAACGCGGCACGGTGGCGAAGCCGCTCCGTGCCGCGTTCCCCCCATGTGCTGACTGGCTTTCGACGCGGCCAGGTGCCGCGTCCTTTTGTCTTGCCTTCCGCCTTTGCCCTTCGCTGTCGCTCCAGGCAACGGCGGCCCGGCGGCGCTGCTGCGTGAACAGACAGCGCGCCGGCGAAAGCGCCAATGGCCGCAGGCCGGGCGCGTTCGAGGCAAGACGCCTGAACGTTGGACGGCTGCGCCGGATGCTGCGCGACGTGCGGTGCGAATGCACCGGCACGACAGGCGCAGCGACACTGAAGCAGCCAGCAGAACGACATGCCCGATGGCACGTCAGAGCGCAGCGAATCGGCGGCCATCATGGGCGTATCTCCGGCCACACCGGATGCGCAACGCCGATCACGGCGGATGCGCTGACCGGGCCGAAATAGCGGCTGTCGAACGATGCTGGATTCGTCACGCTCAACAGGAGCAGTTCGCCCGGTTCAAGGCGGCGGCAAAGCTGCAAGGACGGCAGCGCCCGGCCCAGCCGGTCGGCGGGCAGTACGGCGGCCGAAGGCACGCCGTCGATGCGTACCTGACCGGCGACGATGCAGACGTGTTGCGGCGCGACCGCGCCCACACGTTTGAGCAGCGGAACGCGCGTCGGCAGGTAGCCGCGCTGCGCAGCGAGCGCGGCAGCCGTGGCCGGAAGCGGCACCAGCACGATGCTGTCCACGGACAACGGACGTGGCAGCGAGGCGGTGCGCGGGTCGAACGGGTCAATGCGATACCAGCCGACCGCCACGCTGTCGGACGGGTTGTAGGTCAGACGCGGCAGCGGCGACACGAAAGCCGCCCAGGCCAGCGCAGCGAAGCCGATGGCGGCCAGTGTCGCCAGCACGATGCGAGCGCGCAGGCGTGAGCGAGGACGCGGCGCCACGTCGGGCGCGTTGGGTGTGGTGGTCGGGGCGGTCATGGCAGCACCTTCCCGGCCAGCCAGGCGGTATGCCGCTCGGTGGTGTATTCGGGCAGCGCAAGGCGAGCCGCAAGACGGTTGCCCAGCGTGCGCCAGTACGCCGGCGACACGTCGATGGCAGCGATGCCCAGCGCCTCGATGCCGTCGATGCGCTCCAGCACGGCGCGCACGTTGGCATCGCCTTCGGTGTGTAGGAGCAAGCGCGCGCCCGGCTGAACACCGGGGATGCGCTGCGCCGCGTCCAGCGGTGTGCAAGCCTGCATCACCATGAGTTGCCAGCGGATCGTGCCGTAGTCGTTGGCCTGCCAGCGGATGCGGCAGAGCATCGCGCCCGGCAGGAACACCGCGCAGCGCCGCCAGCGGTCGAGCTGAAGCGTGCGCGCCGGTTCGCCGAAGCGCAGGTAGAGCTTGAAGCGATGTTCGAGGTAGGCCAGCGAAACGCGCGTCAGCGGCACATTGCCGGCCTGTCCGGCGAGTGCCGAAAGCGCAGGCAGCGGCGCAGCCGGTGCCGCGTTCGCGGCAGGCCAAGCGAATGCGTTCATGGTGTGTTCTCCGGCGGAAACTCCCGCTCCAGCAGGCCGCGCAGCAGGTCGGCCACGGTCACGCCTTGCGTGAAGGCCGACACCTTGATGCGCGCCCGCATGGCGGGCGTGATGTCGAGCGTGAGGCGGGCCGTGTAGAGGTCGCCTTTGCCCAGCGCGTCGGCATCGCCCTGACGAATCCACGCCTCGGCGTGCGGATTCGCGGGCGGACGTGCGCCGATGCCGACGCGCTTGCCCGTGCGTTTGCTGTTGGGTGGCTGCTGCGCTGTCATGTCGGCCACCGCAGCAGTTCGTCCACCAGGGCGGTGATTTCGCGGGCGGCGGCACTGTCGGGCGCTGTCTCGCGTGCGAGCCGGCCAGCGGCCACGCTGTCGGCGAAGACGATGCGCTGATGCACCTCCGAGCGCAGCGCGGGCAGCGGCTGTTCGGCGAGCGATTGCCGCGCCTCGCGCCCGATGATGGTGGTGCTGACGCGCCGGTTGATGACGAAGGCCGCGCGGAGCAGCGGCCGGAACACCTGCGCCTCGCGGATCAGCGAAACCATTTCCGAGCTGGCCCAGAGGTCGTAGGGGCTGGGCTGCACCGGGATCAGCACGCGCTCGGCCGCCAGCAGCGCGGAGCGCGCCAAGGCGGCGATGCGCGGCGGCCCGTCGATGATGACGTGATCGGCCCGCCTGGCGAGTTCTGGCGCTTCCTGATGCAGCGTTTCGCGTGCGAGGCCCACGGCGCTGAACAGCCGTGGCAAGCCTTGCTGGCTTCTGCGCTGCGTCCAGTCCAGGGATGAACCCTGCGGGTCGGCATCGAGCAGGACGACATGCTGGCCGCGCATCGCCAGTTCGCCCGCGATGTGCGTGGCGAGCGTGGTCTTGCCGACACCGCCTTTCTGGTTGAGCAGAGCGAGGATCATGGCGCGGCCCTCCCTGCTGGAAAGCCGGGCTTTACCTGCCGTGCAAAACGCTGTTCGCCGTGCCGTTTCTCGGTTGTCCACCGAAACGGCGCGCTTCTACTAAAAGTTATGTATTTCTTGTTAGGGAAGTTAGAGGGGCCGCAAACCCGCGCCGTTATTGGCTTTCCGGCGTTTTCGTACTCCTGATAGCACGATAGGCGTACTCCCGATAGCACGATACCCGGTACTCCTGATAGCACGAGGCCGTCCACACCTTTTCCACGAGTTATCCCCGTGCCGTGTGCAGCACGGGCCGGAAGGTCAGCAGTTCTTGTCCGTCGTCCGGCATTCGCTCGATGCCCAGGACGTAGCCGGGCAGCGACTGCCGCGCCACCAGGACGCGCAGGTCGTAAGCGAAGTCGGAGAAGCGCGCAGCGCTGCCCGACTTGCGGTGCAGGTGCCGGAAGTCGAATTGCCAGCCGCCCGGCTGCTTGCCGCCGTGCTTGCGCACCAGGCGGTACAGCCAGCGCTCGATCCCGCCCTTCAAGCGGAAATAGGCTGGGTCGATGGTCAGCACCAAGGCGGCATCGAGCACGCCCGCATAGAACCAGTCCGGCAGGATCAGTTCGATGCCCAGCGGCACGCCGCTGGCATCGGCCAGTTCCTTCCACTCGTTGATCCACGAGAAGCGATGCAATCGCCTTCCCGTGGTTTCGCGGATGGACGTGGCCACCGTGGTCGATTGCAGCCGGTCGAGCGCGGCTTTCAGGCGCAGGTAGTCGTTGAGAGACGTGCCGCGCCCGATGAAGCGCAGGATCTCGTAGGGAGTGGCGCGTATCCAGCGCGACGGGCGCAAGCCCGCGTCGCGCGCCTCCACGATCTGCGAGGCGGCCCAAATCAGCAGGTCGGCATCCCATATCGTTGCGATGCCGTGCTCCTGCGTACCCTCCACGCGGATGGTGATGCCGCCGGCGCGGAAGTCGATCGGCGCGGTACGCCGCGACTTCGCCAGCGAGAAGAACGGAAAGGCCATCAAGTCCTGGCTGTCGCGGGGTGCCATGTCGCCCGGCAGCGCGCGGAACAGGTCGAGCTGTTCGCGCTGCAAGGCTTGCCCTGGCGGGCTGGACATGGCGACGGCCACCCACGCGCCAGCGATCAGCGGCCATCACGGTAATCGCCCGCGTGGCGTTCGGCATATTCCGGGTCGGAAGTCGCCTCGTAGCTGCGCTGGTCGGCCCAGGCATCGAGGTCGGACACCGCGTACATGACGCGGCGGCCGAACTTGCGGAACTTCGGGCCGCCGCCGATCACGCGCTGTTTCTCCAGCGTGCGTGGCGACAGGCGCAGGTACTCGGCGGCTTCGTCGTTGGTCAGGTAGCGTTGGGGCTGCGCAGGCGCAGCGACAGCAGCGGCGGCAGGCCGCAAGGGAGCGGGTCGCATGGGATGTACCTCCATCAAGCCCGGCCACACCACGCGGCCGGTTAGAGGCACTTTCAAGAAAGCGAGGCTGCTTGCTAAGGGACGATCTACGGGGGACGCGAAACGTCCCCCCCTACTGCAACGGCGGCGGAAGCTGTGCCAGGCGGCGATAGCCGCCACGCATCAGCGCATCGCCACGACGTACCAGCCGCCGCACGCGGGCACGTAAGGCGCTGTCCTTGTGCCAGTCGGCGGCGACGGCATCGGCGCCGAACAGCCCTTCGGCCACTTCGCGCAATGACGCGCCCGCCAGGGTCGCGTCGAGCGTCTGCAAGGTGTGCAGTTCCAGCACCGCGGCCGTCGTGGGCCTGGAACGGGCCGCCGCCGCAGGCGTGGCAACCGTGGCCACGGCCAATGCGTCCAGCTCGGACGCGAGCGTGCGATAGCGCGCGCAGGGCGTGGCGCAGGCGCGGGTGGCGTAGAGGTAGGCCATGCCGTCTTCCAGGCCCGGCGCGAGCGCGAGCCGCAGGCAGCAGCCGGGCCAATGCGACACCAGCACCAGGCGCTTGCCGTCGTGGATCAGTTGCTTGCGGCCAGGGACGCGCCAGAACTCGAAGGCATGGGCTTCGGGTGGCGGGTCATCGTCCGGGTAAACCTGCACGACGGCATCGTGATCGGGAAACCAGGCCGGATGCGCGTCGCGCGCATCCAGGGCTGGGTCTTCCAGCAGGCGCAGGCCCCACGCCTGCGCCGTGTCCGGCCGGCGGCGGCGGCGCAGCCAGTCGCGGCGGTAGTCGGGATTTCGGCGCAGGTATTCCCACGCCAGCGCAGGGCCGTCAAGGTGCAGAACGTAGAGATAGGCCGCTGTCGGATACCAGTGTTCGGCGCTGCGATCAGTCATGGCGAAACCTCCCTCTGTTTGGGATGCGTCGCCACGATTTCCGCGATGCGGGAACTATCGAAATGCCATCAGGTCGTCATCAAAATTGGTTAGGCTGTAACTGTCGGTGTCAAGACCATTTGGCTCTGCGTGTTGCGGAAATCGTCTGAATGCGACGGCTACGCCTTCAGGAAAATGACGCGCAGCACCGAACACCGTGCCGCAGCCCGCGCCCAAGATCAGGACTGTTTTCAACAGGATCGCACCACTTCGGTGCAAGAATGCGGATTCAGACCTGCACGGTCTTGATCAAGATTGAAATAGTCACGATGCGCCCCGGCTGGCTAGGCCGCGCTGGTTTTCATCAGTCCGTGATCGCGCCGTTCTCCTGCGCCAGCCGGACGTACTCCGATAACGGGCGCACCGCCTGGAAATACCGATCCCGCCGCACCGGCAGCTTGCGCGGCCCGACGATGCCCGCCAGGTCGGACAGCTTGACCATCCCGAGCTCAGGCATACCGATACCGAGGTCGATCAGGCCGTAGGCCGTGTCGCCATCCGCCGGGTCGAGCGACACCAGCAGCCAGGTCACATGCGCGTCCGGGGTGAACAAGCGCACCACGGGCAGCGGGTCGAGCCGCTGACCAGCGGCGAGCGCCGCGCCGTGGGCCAGCAGCCGGGCGCGTTCATCAGCGGTGACAAGCGGCAGGGTCATGGGCAGCTTCTCCACGAAACCGACGATGCGCGAATGCGCTTTGGTGCCGAAGCGCAGAACTGCCGAAACGCATCCGTGCATTCGTGTGGAAGCACCGATGTGCAAGCCATCGCATCCGTAGAAGAACAGAAGCGCCGAAGCGGAATTGTCGGAAGCCGGAAAGACACGGATGCGATTCCCCGGTTCTGTCGGAATCCGCATCTGCGGATTTCCGTAAAAGCACGAAAGCGGGCCTTTCAGCCATGAATGAACACTATAGATTGTAGCCCTATAGGGCGCAATGGGCTGTCATCTTGGTTTTTATGGGGAAACCAAGTTAGTGACAGCGAAACACTCATTGGCAACGGCAATACGGACAGTCAGGAAGGCGCGAGGCTTGAGCCAGGAAGCGTTCTCCGACGTGTCCAGCCGCACCTATATGAGTACGCTGGAGCGCGACTTGAAAAGTCCGACCCTGCACAAGCTGACCGAGCTGTGCGAGGTCATGGAAGTGCATCCGCTGACGCTGTTGACGCTGGCCTACGCCGGCGACGACACGCACAAGGCCGACGAACTGCTGGCGCGGGTGCGCCAGGAGTTCGAGGCCGTGCTGAAAGAGCGCGACGCGCCCTAGCGCGTCTGAATGCCCGCAAGCGGAGCGCGCAGCGCCGCCAGGCGCGAAGGCGTGAGGGATTGAAGCCGAATGGACATGACGCCATTGGCGGCATGGGGCGCAGCCCGAAAGCCCGGCGGCGCAATGCGCCGACACGCCATGCTGTTCCTACTGCCACGGGCTTCGAGCCATTCGACCATCACCAATGCAATGCTGGCCTTGGACATGCGGGACATGGGGCAACTGCCGAAACCCTGTGCGTGCGATGCTGCGATCAGCAGCACCGCGCCCCGCCGCAATGGGCGGGGCGCGGTGGGCGGCCGTCAGGCCGCCTTGGGCTTGCTGCGCGACCAGATGAGGTCGTGCGTGTCATTCTCGCCTTCGATCAGGCGGGCATAGACCGTCGCCGGGAATGAAGGATCGTCGATGGCCACCGACAGGTAATCCCGCCCGGCCTCGCTGGTTTTCTTCCACGCCGCGCCGAAGTCGTGGCCGGCCGCTTGCAGGCGGAAGTCCGGGGCGCTTTCGTTCTCGCCCTTGTCGTTGGGAACCAGCTTGACCTTGAAGTTGAGGGTCAGGGTGCGGAGCTGGCCGGTGAAGCCGTCTTTCTCTGCGGTGAAGGTGCCGATGTTAGCCATGATGATTTCTCCTTTCGGGTTGAACAAGGTCGCGCCAGTGCGTCCTTGTTGTGATCCGTCCGGCGGGGGATGGGCTGGCCGCACCGCGCAGCGGTCGCAACACCGTGGAGAACCTGGAAGCGAAAAGAATTTGTCCCGCGAGGAATGCGCGCAGCGCAGGGGGAATTGTTTTCGCTGGAAGGTTGCGGCCATGAAGCCCAGCCACCGCCAGGATTCACAACAACACAAGGACGTACTGGCCGCCCGCTCCCGAATGGAGGCATGGCCGACTCGGCATCCCCGCGCGACGGCTTCACCGGCCTGCGCCCTGACACGGGCAAGGACAATGCCCAGCGACAAGGTGAAAGCGTCCCTACTGCTGCTTGCGGCCCTTTGCGTGAGGCGTGGCGTGGAAGCTCCATTGCAAGGCCGGGCGGCGTGTCGGTGAACCGTCCTTCGTGACGTACAGGCGACGAACCGCCAGCGTCGAGGACGGCACGCTTTCGTGCAACCTGCGGCAGCAAGCCGGGGCGTAGCCCCACACGCCCGTCCATTGCGGTGGGGCGCGTTCGGAATGTCGTCGGCGCTGTGCGCCGACGCACTTATGGGCTTCGAGGGTTTCCCGCGCACAAGGTCACTTGTGCGCCGCCCCTTCGCCGTCCGCCCGAAGGCGGCGAAGGGGCGTTCTGGCTTTGGGCTTGGAAACCGGGCGCGGCCACCGCCGCGCCCGGATTTTTGACCATCGGCACCAGGGCGGAACGGCCTGGGGCCGATGCTGATGGAACAGCGAAGCGCCCCGGCCGAAACCGGGGCGCTCGGTGGTGGTGAAGGTCAGGCGGCGAGTGCGTGGGCCTGCTGCTCGTCGTCGTTGTCGATGGCTTCCGGCTCGTCGTTCGTCACCGCCTGCGGCGCATCCTGCGCCGTGGTGTCGTCGGTGCCTTCGGCCTTGAAGATGGCAGGCATCCAGCCGGTGCCATCGGCCAGCCGCTCGGCTTCGCTGGCAATGTCGGCCTTCTTCAACTTCGCCAGCCGGGTGACGTGCGCCGGGGCGTACTGCTCCACGGCTTCCAGAATCGCGGCCTTCGGCACATGCCGGAAATAACCCTCATTGGTGGGCTTCCACCATGCGGCCATGTCCAAGCCGACAGCCTGCGCCAGTTCCGCGCCCGGTTGCTGCGGCGTGGCGCGGGGTGTCACCACGTCCACCGTGACGGCCACGGATATCGCCAGCAGCCGCACCAGTTCATCTTGCGACTTCGCTAGCAGCACGGCGAACAGTTCGGCGCTGTCCTCCGGCAAGCCTTCGCCTGCTACCTGCTGCAACTCGCGCAGCGCCACGGCGGCGGGCGAATCCGGTATATCCGGGGCGATGCCTTCCAGCCGGTCTTGCGCTTTCAGGCTCACGCCCAGCGGCAAGTCGTGGCCGTAGTGGCTGCCCTGCAAGACGGTCTGCACCATGCCATGCACCAGCGCGGCCAGCGCCACTTGCGGATGCCGGGCGACTTCGATTTGCAGCGCGGCGGTGCGGTGGGCGCTCAACCGCTGCGCCAGCTTGTCGGACATGGCGGCGGTCTTGGGCTGCTCGTCGTCCTCGCCTTCGTCGTCGTTCCCGGCTTCGCTTTCGCTGCCGAAACCTTGGCGCAGGCGTTCCAGTGTGCGCAGCGCCTTGGCCTCGGCCTCGCGCATCAACCCGCGATGAATCACTGCCTGCCCGTTGCGGTCGATGGTGACGATGGCACCGGCTGCGGCCTTCACGGTCGTGCCGTAGTCCTGCAAGCCATCTTCCAGCGCCTGCAACTGCTCGCCCACGGCTTCGCCTTCTTCCTGCAAGGCATCGGCCTTTTCCTCGTCCTCGGTATCAAGCGCGTCATCCACGGCGGCGGCCAGTTCGTGCATCTTGGTTTGCAGCTTCTCGATGCGCTGCGCTTCGCGCTTGTTCGGTTCGCGGCGCTCCCTCGGCGCACGCTGGAAGGCGTGCAGGTCGGCATGGGTCACGGCGGGGGTGGCATCCACCCACGCCCAGCCTTCGTCCTTCACCTCGGCGGCGATACCTGCCAGCTTGTCTTGCGCCAGCCGTTCCAGCAGCGCGGCATCGGTCAGATACACGCCCGCGTCACCTTCCGCGAACAGGTCACGGCGCACACCACCGCCTGCGGCTCCGTAGGTATCCAGCCCCACGAAACGCACCAGCGGATGCCGGTATGCGTCAATCTCGCGCTCGGTGAGGCGGTCGCGCAATTGGGAAGGGTTGCGCTGCCACGTCGGCGCGTCGTAGAACGCGGTTTCCTGCGCGGCGTGGTCGTCGGTGATGGCAAGGGCCATCAACTGATCGAGCGTCACGGCTTCGGCGCGGTAGTCGGCCAGCAGCCGGGGCGAGACGTTCGCCAGCTTCAAGCGGCGCTGCACCACCAGCGGCGTGACGCTGAAATCGGCGGCTATGTCCTCGATGGGTCGGCCTTCGGCCACCAGCGCGGCGAATGCCTCGAACTGGTCGGCGGGGTGCATGGCTTCGCGCTGCACGTTCTCGGTGAGGCTGGCCGTGCGGGCGGTGCCATCGGCCACCAACAGGCAAGGCACTTCCCATTCCTTGCTGATGCGGCGCTTCTTCGCCAGCAGCTTCAACGCGGCCAGCCTGCGGCCACCGGCCACGACTTCGTAATGCTCGCCATCGGCGGCGGCAATGACGATGAGGTTTTGCAGCAGGCCGACACGCTGAATGCTCGCGGCGAGTTCGGGAATGGACATGCGCGGGGTCTTGCGCACGTTGCGGCCAGCAGGACGCGACACCAGCCGCGACAGCGGAACCAAAATCAGGTTCTTGGTCGGGTCGGCGGCTTCCAGCGGGATAGCGGCGGCGGTGTTGAGGGCGCGGGCTTCGGTTTGGGTAATGGCGTTCATGGTGATAACTCCTATCGGTTCAGGGATGCAGCAGCGAAGAAAGCGGCAAGGGCTGCTGCCTGCCCCTGCCGCGTGGGGAATCAGGCCTTCAACTGGCGCAGGCCATCGGCCAACATCCAGAGGGCGCGATTGAGGCGCACATCGGAATCAATGCCCTGCACGGGGCGGGTCTGCTGGCGGCGTCCGTTGGCGCTGCGGCCATGCAATCCGCCTTTGGTCAGGTTTTCTTGGGTGCGGTTGAACACGCTCCACAAGTCCGGGCGGCGGTCGTCGAACCGGCGCGGCATCAGGATTTGGCTTTCCGTGATGGGCGCGGGCTTGTTATCGGTGGGGTCGTACTTGAGGGCCAGCGCGGAACGGGCGAACACTTCGGCTTCGCCTTCGTCCAGCGTGATAGCGCGCATCAGGTCGCGGGATTCCTTCACGCGTTCGAAGCCGCTCAACACCTCGAAAGCGCCTTCGATGACAGAACCGGCCACGTCGCCCTTGTGCGGCACGCGCACATCGGCCACGGTATCGCCGCACACAAGGCCATTGCTGCAAACGAACCGGAACATTCCGGCCAGCATCTGATAGCTGCTGGTGCCGTCGTGCGAGTTCAGCAGCACGATTTCATTGGCTTCCGCGCCGTTGATCTGACTGGCATGGCGCAGGCGAATCATGTGTTTGGTGTAGTCGCGGCGGTCGTCGTGCCGCACGCGGGTTTGCGCTGCCATGAAGGGTTCAAACCCTTCCTTGCGCAGTTCCGCCAGCACGGCGGCGGTGGGAATGTAGGCGTACCGTTCGGAGCGGCTATCGTGCGGGGCCTCCGCGAAGATGGACGGGGCTACGCGGCGGATTTGGTCGTCGGACAGCGGGTAGTCACTGCGCAGCGTCGGGGAATGGGAAGCGAATCGAGATGCGAGTTGCATGGTTTTCTCCAATGAGTTGCTGTGGTTTCAAAGCTGACCGGATTCCAAGATTCGGAGCCCGTTGTGGCTTCGGTTGGTTCGGCGCAGAGACCTGGGCCGGTCCTGTTTGCCGCCGTCTTTCCTGAGTTCATCGCCCGCGAAAAACCGGGCCAGCGAGGGACTGGCCGTCAAGGGAGAAGCGCAGGGTTGGTGCGGCCCGCAGCGCAGCGAGGACTCGGCCCTGCGCGCCTTGACGGCCAGGCACCGCGGGCTACGGTCGCGGGAAAAAGCGATGAACTTGGGGAAAGACGAACAGCGGCCAATGGGCCAGGGGGTGCGCTGAAACCAACGCCGCGCGGCGAGCGCCCCTGCGTGCCAGCGGCACGCCTAGCTGGATGGCTGTTGGTCGATCAGGTGCAACCTGTTCGGTGCATGCGAGGGGCGCCAAGCAAGGCGCGGCGGGGATGGGCTGTCCAGCCGATCCCCTGGAGGGCAAGCGCCGCGCGCAGGCCAGGAGCGAAGAGACGGCCGGAGGCATCAGGGATCAAAGCCGCATGGCCGCGACTCGGCACGAGGCGCGGGGCAACGCCCGCGAGCCCGACGGCGGCACGCCGGGATGCTCTACTGTTCACAACAAAATGTAAGTGACGCAATAGTACTTATGAGCCACAATGTAGCTACATCTATTGTGAGCGCAACAATGGCAAGTAACGACGTCGTTCGTGCCCGGATTGACGGGCAGATTAAAGAAGCCGCAACTGTTGTTCTGGCTGAAATGGGGTTATCAATTTCGGATGCGATTCGGATGCTGCTGACCCGAATCGCGGCAGATAAGGCACTCCCCTTTGACATCAATCGTGTGTCGTCCGATTCTGATCGGAAGGCACCATAAGGTTGCGCTGAGGCAAGGCCCGCAAATCGTTTCTCTGAACAGTAGGGATCAAGAATAGTTCATGGCATCTATCAGACCTTCAGCATTCAATCAACGTGAGCGTTTGGACGGCGGCCCCTTCCTTGTCATTGAAGCAGCCGAACCGGAAGAGGAAGGCATTAACGTTTTCTTCACTGATATTCCCGCAGCGGAGCGCAAGCCGGATTCGCCAATAGCGAGACTGCTCAATGTGTGTCCAGACAGATTGACCATTTGGCCTCTTAATATTCGAGAAGATCGCGACGATTACCTGCAACCTAAATACGGCACCCTTGAACGCATCGTCGTCGCTCGGCCTGTTATCGAGCCCTACATACTGCCAGAGACTACTGACGATGTCGTTGGGCTTCTTGAGCAGTTGCCGGATGGGTTTGCCAAAGATTTTCGATTCGGTTTGGGGCTTCTGTGGGAATATCGGCAAATTTGCGAAACAGCCGCCAGCTTAGAAAACGTAAGCATACTCATTGTCCACAAAGGAAATGACGCGAAAATTGATTCGCCATTCTTTATTCTCGGAATAAGAAGATTTCATGAATTAAGAAAAGAATTAAATCGCATAGCCTCTCGCCACCAGAGAGACGCGCGCAAGGACAAGCAATTTCATGTCTACCAGACCTTATTACATGCTGCCGATTCAGCACAATTTCCCGCTCTAAAGAAGAGCGTAAGACCTGATGCACTAACGGAAATGACCGATGGTGGGCGGCAGCATGTGACGCTTTCCAAGCGTGATCGGCGCGCCGCTGTTCGCATGGTTCAAGACAATATAGAAGCACTGGCGGAATCTGAGCCGCGCTCGCTGCTGGCATTAAAGAATGATATTGAGCTCATCACACTGAATCAACTGATTGAGCGATACCAGGAAATGCTTGGAAAAGGACTGACGGAAAGCAAGTGGCAAAGCTTCTTTCTGGAAAATCCTTTCATACTTAGTCTTGCATTTGCCGTTCCAGCCATGCTGGTTCAGGGGCAAGCTTATGCAGGTGGCAAGCGACTTAACGGGTCCGGCGGAAAATTTTCAGATTTTCTATACGCATCCGCTTCCACGGGCAATCTTGGCCTCATTGAGATAAAAAAGCCGCAAACCGAACTGCTAGGAAAATCTCCCTATCGTGGAGATGATGTTTTTGGCCCATCGACAGAATTGGGTGGAGCGATTGCTCAAATTCTAGATCAGCGTTTCAAATTGCAGAGTGAACTACCCGTCATAAAAAATAACATGAACCGATACGACCTCCACAGCTATGCGGTTCGCTGCATAGTTGTCGCTGGCATGACGCCACAAGAGCATCAGCAAAGAAAGTCATTCGAGCTCGTTCGAAATGCGTTCGCAGAGATCGTGATCGTGACTTTCGATGAACTACTTGCAAGGCTAACCGAGATTAAAAATGCGCTCCAACCGATTCCTACCTTAGACACGGTGCCGTTCTAAAACCAACTGACAGTTGGCCATTCCGTAGTTGGGATCAATGGCTGCAGTGTTCAACCAATCCATCGGCCGATCGGCATGTGGATTTCAACAACAAGATTGAATCAAATGCATATATCCAAGCTCAGCCTGGTCAACTACCGGAACTTTCCCAACACGAAGCTGCTGTTCCAGAAGGGTATCAACACTGTCATCGGCGAAAATGGATCTGGCAAAACCAATCTCTTTCGCGCAATCAGATTGCTGCTTGATGACAACATGATTCGCTCTGCCTACCGGCTGGAGCATACCGACTTTCATCGCGGCCTAGGGCGCTGGCAGGGACATTGGATCATCATCAGTCTTGAGTTTGAGGAAATCTCTGCGGATGAATCAGTGCAGGCGCTCTTCCGACATGGGACGGGCGTAATTGAGGAAGAGGCGAACGGCAAGGCCACTTACAACCTGATCTTTCGTCCGAAGAAGGAAATCAGGCTGCGACTTTCTCAATTGAACGATGGTGATCAGGCAGGCCTCGACGCCATCCTGAACCCGGTCACCATCGACGACTATGAAACGATTTTCACAGGTCGGAGTGAAGCCGACTTCAACGACGAGGCCTTCTATAAGGATGTGGTCGGCGACTTCGCGAATGTTCGATTCAATGAAGAGGTTGAATTTCGTGTTATCGGCGCGAAGATTCCGAACGTGCTGTCCGTCTCCAAAGAAATTTCGTTCACTTTCGTCCAGGCGCTACGGGACGTCGTCTCCGAATTTCACAACAACCGGACAAATCCGCTCTTTTCGCTTCTGAAGGGCAAGAGCGGCGATATCGACCCCGTGGCGTTCCAGGCTATCACCGACGGGGTAAAGGCATTGAATGACTCCATCGAAGCGTTGCCAGACGTGCAGGTCGTCCGGACGGATATCAGAGACACCATCAAGGATGCGGCGGGTGAGGCGTATTCGCCGTCTTCTCTTTCTATCAAGTCGGATCTGCCAGACGAAGCTGACAAGTTGTTCCAGTCGCTCAAGCTGTTCGTTGGCGAATCGGGGGAGAGCCACGAAGGACCGATCCACGAGCTGAGCCTTGGTGGAGCAAACCTGATATTCCTCACGTTGAAACTGCTTGAATTCAAGTATCAAAAGGCTAAACAGTCGATCGCCAACTTTCTGCTTATCGAAGAGCCGGAAGCTCACATTCACACACATATCCAGAAAACACTGTTCGACAAGCTCAAATACGACGACACACAGATCATTTATTCGACCCATTCGACGCACATCTCTGAGGTCAGCAATGTTCAGAACGTGAACATCCTCGGCAGAGAAGGTGATCGTTGCGAGGCATACCAGCCTGCAATTGGCCTAAACCCAGAAGAGATCGGCAACATTCAACGCTACCTGGATGCTGTCCGTAGCAACTTGTTGTTTGCCAAGAGCGTCCTCTTAGTGGAGGGCGATGCAGAAGAAATTCTCGTTCCGATCCTGATCAAGAACGTGCTAGGCGTCAGCCTTGATGAACTCGGCATCAGTTTAATTAATATCCGCAGCACTGGATTTCAGAACGTCGCGGTTCTTTTCGATGATGCCCGAATCCGGAAGCGGTGCAGCATCGTCACCGACCTTGACAAGTCCATCATTGACACAACGCCGGCGGCGGGAGACTCCGAAGGGCTGCTCCGGCGCAAGGGCAAGTATCAGGCATCCCAGGAAAAAGGGGTCGCCAGGAAAGCGTTATTGGAAGACACCTTCAAAGATAACGGGTGGGTTTCTCCATTCTTTGCCCCCCATACCTTCGAGGTCGACTTCATTGCCGCCGGCAATGCGCGTAAGGTGGTCGGCATCCTTCCTGATGTCTACAAGGATGCACCAACCATCGCGACGGCCAAGGCGGAGCTCGAATCAGCGGACATCGCGTTGTTCGGTCAGCGCGCATTGACCATGGCGGACAACTACGGCAAGGGATGGTTTGCCATCTTGCTGGGAAAGAAGATCGATCCGCAGACCGCCATTCCGAAGTACATCTTGGACGCCATCGCTTTTGCGCATCCGGTGGTCACTAAGGAAGTCTGGTTTAACGTGCTGAGCTACCGCGTGAACTACATCGATGCAGAAGATATCTTCACTGCGTCTGCCGTATTCGACGACTTTAGGGCCAAGCTGCTGGCCTTCCGAAATGGAGACATCGACTTCGTCGGCATCCGAAACGAGATGCTTGCCACGTTCCCAGATGATCGCATCAACGATGTACTCGCGGTGTTCTGATCATGTTCATGTGGAACAAAGATGATCTGAATCCCGAGCAGGAAGCAGCCATTCTGAAGCCAGGGAGCGTCTTTCTCATCGCTTGCCCGGGCAGCGGGAAAACGCGCACGCTCACCTACAAAATCGCCTATGAGTTGTCCAGGCTGAAATCGAACAAGCAGTTTGTCGTTGCCATCACTTATACGCACCGTGCCGCCGACGAAATCCACGAGCGCATTGAGAGCCTTGGGGTGGATACATCCCGATTATGGATAGGAACGATACATTCGTTCTGTCTTGAATGGATATTGAAACCGTACGGCATCTATCACGAAGCGTTGGATCGAGGCTTCCGTGTGATCGATCAGCATGAGCGCGAGAAAATCCTGGAGGCATTGTGCAAGCCTTACCAGAAGCCAAAAATAACATTCTGGGATTGTGAGTTTTATTACACCGAAACTGGATATGTGCTCTCCTGCCCACAAGATTGGAAGCATTCGGGTCTTCACGTCATATTGGGCAAGTATTTTGAGATTCTGCACGAAAGTCGGCAGCTAGACTTTGAGCTCATTCTTTACTATGCGTACCAACTGATCGCACGTCATCCTGCGATCAGCACTCTTCTGGCACAGTTGTTCTCTTTCGTGCTGATCGACGAGTATCAGGACACCAAACGAATTCAGTATTCGATCATCACCGCCATTCTGAAAGCTGGTCAAGGTGCGACCAAGGCCTTTATTGTCGGAGATCCTAACCAGGCGATTTATCAATCGCTTGGCGGATATCCGATTGCCTTCGAGGATTTCAAGGCGATGGCCAATATCGATTTGGACGAACTCGAACTGTCGCGGAACTACCGTTCTTCTGAGCGCATCATTGAGTACTTCGGAAACTACAACGTTCACAACACACGCATCGAAGCCGCATCCGAGGACAAGGCGTACCCAAGCCTTATTTCATTCGACGACACAGTGAGCAAAAATGATCTGGACGCTGAGCTCATCCGGCTCATCCGTTTCAACATTGAGACTATGGGCATCTCACCTCACGAGGTGTGCATTCTCGCGCCACAGTGGACGCATCTTGCAAGCATGACACGTCGTTTGGTCGCCAGCATGCCGGAGTACTCATTCGATGGCCCCGGTATGGTTCCCTTTGCACGGGACACAGAGAATTTCTGGTACAGGCTTTCTAAGATTGCACTTACTCAGGCATCGCCGGGAATGTATGTGCGCAGACTGCGGTGGGCCGGGGAGATTCTGAATGACCTAGAGGCGGCCGGGGCTAGCGTGTCGAAGCTCACGCGGAGGTCCTTGTTGAGGGAGTGCAATGCAATTAAGATCGATGAAACAGATGGTCTTACCTACTTGAGCGCATTTTTCGAGCGTCTGTTTGCAAACTTAGCAATCGACTTTCGCCTTTTCACGCTGCTTCAAGAGCATCACGTTGCCTTCTTCGATAGTTCGCAAGCCCGGGTAAATCGATTGAAGAGTGAAGGTAGCGAATTTATAGGCGATATTGAGACATTCAGGAAGGTATTTCAGCATAGGACTGGAATCACCATCTCGACGATACACGGCGTCAAGGGAGCCGAGTTCGATGCAGTGATCGCTTATGCATTATTAGAAGATATGGTGCCGCATTTCAATGATCCGAACGGTCAAGAAAGCGCGATGAAATTGCTGTATGTCATTGGTTCGCGGGCAAGGAAGAACCTGCACCTTGTTTCGGAACGAGGTCGAGTTCGCCAGTATTCTGGCGAAGAGTATCAAGTAACTCGCAAGCTTGCCTCATGCAGTTTTGGATACGATCAAATTCCATAGAAATCACGAGTAGCGCAACCGCGCTCTCTATGGGATGCCCTACAGCTTTGTTTAGCGTTTGGCTGAATCATCTGCGCGCGGCTCGCTCTGCATGCCCTGCTGTCGCCAGCTCAACATGCAAGCGGAGCGCGCAGGCCCGGATCACAGTGTCGGGCCGTGGAGGGCTGGCGAATGCCAGTCCCGTCAGGGATGAGCGAATAGCGAACGTGGAGCAGCGCGATCCACAAAGTGGAGACGCTCAAGGTTCCGTCGCTTACTATTTGGACTACGGCGAGTTGAGTAAAAAATATGAAAAATATCTTTGAAGAAATCAATGAATTTTCTTCGGAAAAAATCGCGTTATTCAGCTTTGGGAAATTTTGCTACGTCTTTCTTAATAAAGACCCGATCTTTGTCAAGAAATTGCTTCCCCTCATCCAAACCTCTCTGGCAAATGAGAGCTTTCAGGCAGACGTAATGCGTGCTTATACGGAGGGCTGCATGAATGAAAAGGCGGCCATTCTGAAAGAATTTGAAGCCAAACGCGACCATCCAAACGCAGCCAAGTTTTATGGGCCACAGCTTGATCTAGTGGACAAGCGATTGGCTATAAAGACAATCCAGCATTTAATGGACTACTTAAATAATTATCTCAACGAGTATCCGGGATCGCTAGAAATTCTCAACAATTCCTACAAGCATATCCATGACGAAGATGGTGTTTCGTACATAAAAGAAAATTACGCAAATTATCGCATTGGCTGCATTTTTTATTCCAAGCACCAATCAATCATGGGGAGGGCTGAGATGCTGGAGCTAAAATATTCCAAGGTAGTTGAACGTGAGTACGAGAAAATTGGAATTGACATAAGAAAGGAAGATGCTCAGTTCTCTAAATATAGTCTTGTCAGCCTGAACGAGAATATTCAGATATTCAACGACAAGGATAGTCAGACAATACGCGATGAACGCATAGGGCGACACTTCTGGATAAAAGTTCCGAGGAAGCTGCTTACCTCTATCGAGGAACTCATTGAAAAAGGAATGCTGTCCGAAATAGCATTCAGGATTGATTACGTCTCCGATTATGTCCCTGCAATGGAGGAGATGGAGTTTGGCGCTCCGTTGCGATTGAAAATATCTTCCCTTCCTAGATTGTCAAAGTTCTACTCCACCGATAAATATGAGAACAATCTATGGATTCACCATGACGCAGAGAAGCTAAGTTTGACTTTTGAAGAATTGATGGAGGACTTTGAGGTGGCAGGCGACGACGTCGTAACGCAAGTCATCCATCTTGAATACAGTTCAAAAGGCGATGATTTTTTTATAACTCACTTGGATCACGAAATTATCGTATATACGTTGGATAGCTATCAAGAAAGATTGAGCAATGCCAACATCAAGGGGCATAGAAAAATAAAGACATTCAAAATAGATAACTCAATGATCCCGTTTGATATAAATATTAGCGGGGATCTTTTTCTGTTTCAGATTCTCGATTCGTATTTAAAAAATGATGACTTGATTCGTGAATATTTTGAAAAAATTAACTGACTTTATAGTTTGAGATATTTAATTAAAACAGCGATCGGCATAGAACATGGCGCTGCTGCCCGCGATAATCATGTGATTGGGCGCTCGCGCCCACTAGCCCCAGCGCATCCTTGAGCCGCAGGCCAGTTCCTTATCGGCCTATGGCGATTCCACACTAGCATGGAGCCTCGATAGAGCAAGAGATCCGTTGCCACATGCTCGTGCTGTGGTTTGGGTGTACGGTTGGACAGATGCTGCTGTCAGGACTTCTCGCCAGGCTGCCGCTGCTCGATCTGCAACCGCGCCCGTTCGGTCGCCTGCTGCAACCGCTCCCCCAGCACCGCACGCGGCGGCAGGGTCGTCAGGTATTCGGCTACGTGGATGCCCGACTTGTCCAGCTCCAGCAACTCGATCTGCTCTGACTTCTTGCCGGTACAAAGAATGATGCCCAGCGGCGAGGCTTCCTCCGGTTCGCGTTCGTGCTTGTCGAGCCAACGCAAATAAAGCTCCATCTGCCCCTTGTATGCTGCCTTGAACTCGCCGATCTTCAACTCCACCGCCACCAGCCGCCGCAGCTTGCGGTTATAGAACAGCAGGTCCAGGTGGAAATCCTCGTCGTCGATCTGGATGCGTTTCTGCCGGGCTAGGAAAGAGAAGCCCGCGCCCAACTCCAGCAAAAAAGACTCCATTTCGCGGATGATCGCGGCTTCCAGGTCGCCTTCCTGCCAGGTATCGCGCAGGCCCAGGAAGTCGAGGATGTACGGGTCGCGCATGACCAGCGCCGGCGACATGCGCTGCGCATCGCGCATCGCCGCCAGCTCTTGCGTGATCGTCTCGTCCGGCTTCTTGGACAGCGCCGTGCGCTCGTATAGCATCGAGTCGATGCGCTCGCGTAGCGTCCGCACGCTCCAGCGTTCGGCGCTGGCCATTTGCACGTAGTAGTCCCGCTGGAGCGGGTCTTTTAGCGGCAGCAGCGCCACGAAATGCGACCAGCTCAATTGTCGTGACAGCGTCACGACAATTGGCTCGTCCGAGAAGGTGGCGGCGAACTGCACCATCCGGCGCAGGTTCTTGTCCGCGAAGCTACGTCCGTAGTCGCGGACAAGCTGCGCCGCCAGGGTCGGCAGGATTTCGTCGCCGTACCCGGCCCGCTGCCCGGCAAGCACTTCCGTATGGATGCGCTGGCCAATGCGCCAGAACAGCAATGTCAGCTCGGCATTGACCGCCGAGGCGACGCGCTGGCGCGACGCTTCGATCAGTGCCCGGATGTCGCCCAGCAGCGCGGGCGGCGCTGCTGGCGCTGAGACGGATGCCTTGCGCCGGGTCATGCGGCCACCTCCTTGGCTCCCTGCATCCCGGTGATCGTCTTACGCCGATTCGCCACCAGTTCGGCCGCCTCTCGCACCGGCTTATCCTCGGTGTGGACGTAGCGCATGAACATGACGACGGTCTTGTGCGCCGTTAGCGCCATGCCGACCTTGACCGGGATGCCCGAATTGGCAATGTCGGTCGCCGAACGGTGGCGGATGCCGTGCGTGCCCACGTGCGTAGCGCCAGCCGCCTTGAGCGCACGGCTCCAGCCACCGTAATACTCGCCCGTGGTTAGATGCTTGCCAGCGTGGCTAGGAGAAGGCAGCACATAGCGGCTACCCTCCTGCCGGGGTGCCGTCGAGAGTAGCCGATAGGCTTCCTCGCTCATGGGCTTAGACATGCCGCCTGTCTTGCTGTCAGGCCAGACGACGCGCCGGTTCTGCAAGTCAACCCAGTTCCATTCCAGCGCGATGATTTCCGAGCGGCGGCCGGCGAACTCGAACTGCAGGCGGATTCCCAAAGGGATGACGTAGTTCTCCAGCCCCTCCGACTCGATCTTGTCGAGCTGTCGGAACAGGTTGCCCATTTCTTCGTCGCTGATGAGGTGAGTCGATTTGCCGGCAGGGAACATCGGGACGTGACGGCAAGGGTTGGTACCGTCGGGCCGATAGCCCCATACCTCGGCCATGTTGAACATCTTGCGCAAGACGCTGAATACCTTGTTCGCCTCGGTCTGCTTGTACGAAAGCTTTTCCATCAGTCCGGCGATTTCAGGACGCTTCACGTCCTGAACTTTCTTGCGTCCCAGCAGCGGAATAATGTTGCGATTGATGACAGCCTGATAGCCGGCTTGGGTGCTGAGCTTGTTGCGCTTCTTGGAGTAGTCCTCCATGAACTTCGTGCATAGCTCCTTGACCGTAGGTGCCTGGCGCGCCTCCGCCTTCTCTGCGGCGGGATCTCCGCCTCGGCGGACTTGGGCCAGCCATTCCTGCGCCAGCGACCGCGCCTGTTCGACGGTCAGCTCCCCGTACAGTCCTAGCGAGGGCTTGCGGCGCTCGCCAGCGTTCGTCCGGTACTGGAGCATGAACACCTTGCGACCCGCCGGGGTAATCTTGCACAGGAAGCCGGGGACCAGCGTGTCCCGGAGTTCGACGGCCTCTGCCTGGGGTTGCGCCGCATCGACAGCGGACTTAGTGAGTTTGATCTTAGCCATGATGACTCCTTGGAAAGACCTGGATTCCAAGGGCCGGATAGGAGTCAGGCGGTCGGAAGTCAGGTCAGGTTTCGGAAAGCACCGGCATATGTTGAACTCGCTTAAGTCATTGATAAACCTGCTGTATCGGGCTGTAGCGTAGTCCAGCGAATTTCGGTGCTGGAGTCATGGTGAAATAAAAAACCGCTCCATCAGGAACGGTCATGACGATGCCGCCTGCACCCGCAGGCGGCATCCAGTTTGAACAAGCCAGGCGTTCAGCTATTGCCTTCGCGCTCTTCTTCCTCGGCCGGCCAGTCGCGGATGTAGGCCTTGAGCATCTTGTTCTCGAAGCCCTGCGCATCCAGCACCGCCTTGGCCACGTCGTAGAAGGACATCACGCCCAGCACGGTACGGGCTTCCATCACCGGCACGTAGCGCGCGTGCTTTTCCAGCATGATGCGGCGCACTTCGTTGAGGTCGGTATCCGGGGTGACGGTGATGGGCGCATCGTTCATGTGCTTGCGCACGGTCGAGCCGCCCAGCTCGCCACCGTTCTTGTGCAGCGTCAGCAGCACTTCACGGAAGGTCAGCATGCCGACCAGGTCGCCGTATTCCATGACGACCAGCGAGCCGATGTCTTTCTCGGCCATGGCGGCCACGGCCTCCTGAATCGGGGTATCCGGCGTGACGGTGAAGAGGATGTTGCCTTTGACCTTGAGGATTTCAGAGACTTTCATGATGTCGTCCTGGTTTGGTTATATGAAGCTGTTTTGACTGTAGGCGATGACGCCGGGAAAATCCAATTCATGGGGGCAACAGGATAACTGATCCTGACCGCAGCCGCTCTGGATGCCTCCTCCACGCCTCCTTTGCAGGAAGGAAAACACATGGTACGGGCAAGGGCGACATTTGGGCAACCCGCAAAGACGCTGCTGCGCAGTATTTCCATGCAGAATTTGCGTTTGCTAGATGAAGCTTGCTTCAGCACAAGGATTGCAAAGAAGCGTTGCGCTGACTACCCTGAAGAGGTCAGGACTCTCCGGAGAAGACCATGGCCGCTACCCTGCCCGAACGGCATTACGCCAGTTTCAGCGAGTTCTATCCGACCTACCTGAGCGAGCACGCGCACCGGGTCAACCGGCAGTTGCACTTCCTCGGGTCGACGCTGGCATTGTTGAGCCTGTTGTTGCTGCTGATCACGCACCAGTGGTGGTGGCTGGCCGTGGCCCTGTTCTGCGGCTACGGATTTGCCTGTGCCGGCCATTTCATGGTGGAGAAGAACCAGCCGGCCACCTTCCGCCATCCGCTCTATTCCTTCATGGGCGATTGGGTGATGTACTGGCAAATGCTCACGGGACAGGTCTCGTTTTAGAAACCTTCATATCGGGTCCGAAACCGCCTGAGCCGGGCCACGTCGGTGGCGGCTCAGCGTTCCCACAGGCGCCGGCGGGCCTCCAGCGGCACGGCAGCGTGCGGCATGGCGGCCACGGTGGCCGCGACTTCTTCCTCGGCCACCCGCCCGGCCTGGCAATACTGCGCCAGCGACTGTGCCAGCTCGGCGTTGATGGCATCCTCGACCCGCGCCACCAGCGCTTCTTCCTCCCCGGCCTGGGCCAATACCGCCGGGTCGAACACGAACAGGCGATACACCCGTGCCAGCTGGATGGTGTCGGGATTGGCCACCAGGGCCCAGCGATCCATGTCATCGGTGATGCGGCGGTTCCAGCCGCGCCGGCTGCGGCTGCCCGCATCGGGCTTGACCGAGGCCACCCAGCCCTCTTCGCTCATGCGTGACAGCAATTGCTGCAGTTCTCCCAGGCCCAGCTTGGTGGCGCGCCGTACCTCGTCCATGCTCACCACGGCCGACTCCATGCCCACGCGCGCCGCGTGCAGGAATTTCAGGACCTTGACCGCATCGATGAATTCCGCACCCGGCGAAGGCACGTGCCACCAGCGCTCATAGCGCACCACTGGCAATGCTGCTGTCAACAGCGCGCCGAAGAGCGTGATCATCCACATCATGTAGATCCACACCAGGAAGATCGGCAGCACCGCCACCGTGCCATAGACCATGGTGTAGGTCGGGAATTGCAGGATGTAGGCCGCGAAGAGCCGCTTGGCGATTTCCAGCCCGACGCCGGCCAGCAGGCCGCCGGCGGCCGCATCGCGCCAGTCGACGGTCTGGTTGGGTACGGTGCTGTAGAGCAGCGTATAGGCCAGCGTGGAAAGCATCAGGGAAACCAGCGTGTAGAAGCTCGCGCCCAGCCACGGCAGGCTCTTGACGGCGCCGCCGGTGGCGGTGGAGAGGTACGAGGTCACGCTGATGGAAACCCCGATCAAGAGCGGACCCAGCGTGATGATGGCCCAGTACACCAGCACCCGCTGCACCAGCGGGCGGGACTTCTTGACGCGCCAGATCTGGTTGAACACGCTCTCGATGGTGGACATGGTCAGCACCGAGGTCAGGATCAAGAGCACCCCGCCCACGGCCGAGATGCGCGCCGACTTGGCGGCGAACTGGTTCAGGTAGCCCAGGATGGTGTTGGCCACGCCCTTGGGCATGAGGTTCTCGACGAAGTAGGCTTCCAGCGAGGCGCGGAAGGTCGAGAACAGCGGGAAGGCCGTAAACAGCGCCAGCGCGATGGTCAGCATCGGCACCAGCGAGAGGATGGTGGTGAAGGTCAGGCTGCCGGCCACTTGCGGCAGGCGGTCCTCGCGCAGTCGCCGGGCGGCGAAGCGCAACAGGTCGCTGAACTGCTCACGGGTCAGACCACGCATATGGGACAAGGAAAAACGCAAAGAAGACATCCGTTCGACTTCATCAGAGACGCGCATCCCGGGATGCATCGTCCCATCGGGGTTGAATCAGGCCGCCGCGCAGCAGGTGTGCCTGCAAGGCGCCGGACGGCAAGTTTGGCGATTATCGCCCAAGCGGGCGGCAAAATCCCGTAAAACTGCCCGACAGACCCAAAGTTTCTGCATCCTCTTGGGGCAGATGAAGAAAAAGCGGGGCCTCACCAGCTTTTCCTGCTGTCTGGGAGCAAAAAAACGGAAATATAATAAGTCACATGACGACCTCTTCGACCGCCACTTCCGTGCAGACTTCCTCCAACGCCACCCTCCTGGTGCTCTACTATTCGCGCCACGGCGCCACCCGCAAGCTGGCCGAACTGATCGCCCAGGGCGTGGAAAGCGTACCCGGCTGCGATGCGCGCCTGCGCACGGTGCCGGCGGTCTCCACCGTCACCGAAGCCGTGGAACCGGATGTGCCAAGCTCCGGCGCCCCCTATGTGGAAGCCAGCGACCTGGCCGAGTGCGACGGCCTGGCCCTGGGTTCGCCCACGCGGTTTGGCAACATGGCAGCGGCCATGAAATATTTCTGGGACGGCACCTCGCCGCAGTGGCTCTCCGGCGCCCTGGCGGGCAAGCCGGCCTGCGTCTTCACTTCCACCGGCAGCCTGCATGGCGGCCAGGAATCGACGCTCCTGAGCATGATGCTGCCGCTGCTGCACCACGGTATGCTCATCGTGGGCCTGCCGTATTCGCATCCCGAACTGATGAACACCTCCAGCGGCGGTACGCCTTATGGCGCCAGCCACTGGGCGGGCGTCAACGGCAACCAGCCGCTGTCGGACGACTCGCGTACCCTGGCCATCGCGCTGGGCAAACGGCTGGCAGAAAACGCCATCAAATTACGGAGACCATCATGAACAGCAGTGCGCGCTACTTCCACCTCGGAGCCAGTTCCAGCCTGATCGCCCTGATCCTGCTCTGCCTGGCGTGGGAACTGGTGCTGGCGCCACTGCGACCGGGCGGTTCGTGGATGGTGTTGAAAGTGGTACCGCTGCTGCTACCCCTGCGCGGGGTGTTGAAGCGTGATGTCTATACGCTGCAATGGTCCTCCATGCTGATCCTGGTCTACCTGGCCGAGGGCCTGGTGCGCGCCACCAGCGACAGCGTGCATGCCTCGGTGCTGCTGGCCTGGGTGGAAGTGGCGCTGACCACGCTGTACTTCGTCTGCGCGCTCTCCTACCTGCATCCCTTCAAGAAGGCCGCCAAGGAAATCGCCCGCCAGGCGATCCAGAAGGCCTCCCAGTAATCACTCATCGTCCCCATCCCGACCGGGCGCGCCACTGCACGTGGCGCGTTTCACTTTCATGACCGACTTCCTCGCTGCCTGCCGCGCCGCCATTGGCGCCGCCCATGTCCTCACCGATGCCGCCGACACCGCCGGCTACCTGACCGACCAGCGCGGCCGCTACACCGGCCGCGCCCTGGCCGTATTGCGCCCGGCCGATGCCGCCGAAGTGGCCACGCTGGTGCAACTGTGCGCGCGCCATGCCATCCCGCTGGTGCCGCAAGGCGGCAACACCGGCCTGGTGCTGGGCAGCGTGCCCGACCAGCAGGGCAATGCCGTGGTGCTCTCGCTGCGGCGCCTCAACCGCATCCGCGCGGTCGACCCGGTCAACAATACGATGACGGTGGAAGCCGGCTGCGTGCTGCAGCACCTGCAGGAGCAGGCGGCCGCAGTGGAACGCCTGTTCCCGCTTTCGCTGGCGGCCGAAGGCAGCTGCACCATCGGCGGCAATCTCTCCACCAATGCCGGCGGCACCGGCGTGCTGCGCTATGGCAATACGCGCGAGCTGTGCCTGGGGTTGGAAGTGGTGACGGCCGAAGGCGAGATCATGAGCAGCCTCAAGGGCTTGCGCAAGGACAATACCGGCTATGACCTGCGCGACCTCTTCATCGGGGCCGAGGGCACGCTGGGCATCATCACCGCGGCGGTCGTCAAACTCTTCCCGCAGCCGCGCGCGCAACTGACCGCACTGGTGGCGCTGCAGACCCCGGCTCAGGCGCTGCAGCTGCTGCAGCAGGCGCAAGCGCGCTGTGGTTCGGCCTTGACCGGTTTCGAGCTGATGTCGGATTTCTGCCTGCAACTGGTCTGCAAGCACTTCCCCGACCAGCGCCTGCCCTTCGCCCAGCCTCATCCGCAATACGTGCTGCTGGAACTGTCGGACAACGAATCCGAAGACCACGCCCGCACGATCTTCGAAACCCTCATCGGCCAGGCGCTGGAACAGGGGCTGGCGCAAGACGCCGTCATCGCCGCCTCGCTGGCCCAGTCCAGGGCACTGTGGCGACTGCGAGAAAGCATCTCGATGGCGCAAGCGCACGAGGGCAAGAACATCAAGCACGACATCTCGGTGCCGATCTCGCGCATCGCCGAATTCATGGAAGTGACCGATACCCTGGTGCAGCAGGCCGCACCGGGTTGCCGCATGGTCAGTTTTGGCCACCTGGGCGATGGCAACCTGCACTACAACGTCTCGCCCCCGGTGGGCGTGGCCGATGCCGATTTCCTGGCGCGCCAGGGCGACATCAACCGCGTGGTGCATGACAGCGTGGACCGCTTCGGCGGATCGATCTCGGCCGAGCATGGATTGGGCGCACTCAAGCGCGAGGAGATCCTGCGCTACAAGTCGCCTGTGGAATTGCGTCTGATGCGCGCCATCAAGCAGGCACTGGACCCGCAGCAACTGATGAATCCGGGCAAGGTGCTGTGACGCCAGTTTGAAGCGCGATTCAACAAAAAGGGACGGACGCTGAACCGAGCCGTCCGCCCCAACCTCCCCCTCAGGAGCCTGCCTGAAACGCTGGTCTTGCTCGCGTTTCCCTATGTCGTGATCTTTGCATCAAGCGCGCTGCTCCAATCCAAGGAATAGCAGGCGATGCCACGGCCAATTTGTGGATTCAGGCCGCAGTTTTGTGCTGCGCGGACGGCGCCTTCCCATCCGGCTGCTCGCGCATGGTCTGCAGGAACAGGTCCGGCGCCATCGGCCGCCCCATCAGATAGCCCTGCAGGGCGTCGCACCCCACCGCGTGCAGGAACTGCTGCTGGCCCTCGGTCTCCACTCCTTCGGCCACGATGCGCAGGTTCAGCGTGCGGCCCAGGGCCACGATGGCCGAGACAATGGCGGCATCCTCAGTACCCTCGCTCAAGTCCCGCACGAAACCGCGGTCGATCTTCAATTCATTGGCCGGCAGGCGCTTGAGGTACAGCAGGCTGGAGTAGCCGGTACCGAAATCGTCGATGGAAATCTCCACGCCCAGGTCGGCGATCTGCTGCAACGTCGCGAGGCTCTGCTCGGTGTTGCTCATGGCGGTCGACTCGGTGACCTCCAGGGTCAGGCAGGACGGCGGCAGCTGGTGTTTCTCCAGCGCAGCACGCACCACATCCAGCAAGTGCGGATCGGCAAACTGTACCGGCGAGAGATTGACCGCGATCTTCCAGTGGGCATAGCCCAGGCTGAGCCACTCATGCATCTGGCGGCAGGCCTCCTCCAGCACCCAGGCACCGATGGGGATGATCAGGCCGGATCGCTCGGCCAGGCCGATGAATTCATCCGGTCCCACCAGCCCGCGCTGCGGATGCTGCCAGCGCAGCAGCGCCTCCGCTCCCAGCACCGTGTCGTCCGAGAAGCTGAACTTGGGCTGGTACACCAGCCGGAACTGATTGCGCTCAAGGGCCACCCGCAGGTCCTGCAGCCACTGCAGCTGCTGATGGGCATTGGCATTCATGGACGGCTCGAAGAAGTTGTAGCCGTTGCGGCCGGCGCGCTTGGTGTGATACATGGCGGCGTCGGCATTGATGACCAGGTCATGGCGCGTGGCCCCGTCTTCCGGGTAGATGGCGATACCGACGCTGGCCGAGACGCGCAACTCCTGCCCGGCCAGGCGGAACGGCTGGTTGACCACCTCCACCAGTTTCTCGGCCACCGGCATGGCGTCTTCCGGTGCGACCAGGTCGACCAGGATCACGAATTCGTCCCCCCCCAGGCGCGCCACCGTGTCGTGCGCCCGCATGGCCCCGAGCAGGCGCTGCGCGACCTCCACCAGCAGGCGGTCGCCGACATGATGGCCCAGCGAGTCATTGATGGCCTTGAAGCCGTCCAGGTCCATGAACATCAACGCGAAATGCCCGCGGTGACGGGACGCCTTGTTGATGGACTGGGTCAGGCGGTCCTCCAGCAGGGTGCGATTGGGCAGCTTGGTGAGCTGGTCGTGCAGCACCATCTGGGTCAATTCTTCATTGGCTTCGGCCAGCGACCGTGCCAGCTTGGCGGTACGCGACTCCAGCCGGGCGTCCAGGACGGAAGTGAGCAAGGCGATGGTCAGCACCGCCAGCGTGACCACGATGATCAGGATCGCCAGCCAGCCGGTGCCCACGCCCTCGCGCGCCGACAGGCAGACCGAGCCATTGGGAAAGGTCGCCGCCGCCATGCCGGTGTAGTGCATGCCGACGATGGCCACGCCCATCACCACCGAGGCGCCGGCGCGTGCGGCTTTCACGTGCGGCGTGTTCTTGCGCAGGCTGAAGGCGATCCACAGCGCCGCCGCCGAGGCCGCCACGGCGATCAGGATCGAGGCCAGGAACAACACCAGGTCGTAATCAATGCCGGGCTGCATGCGCATGGCCGCCATGCCGGTGTAATGCATGCCGGCAATACCGGTTCCCATCAGCAACGCACTGCCGAAGAGCCGGCGCAGCGGCAATTCGCTGCGCGTGACGATCCACAGCGCGAAGCCAGAGGTGGCCATGGCGATGAGCAGCGAGAGCGAGGTGATCCAGACGTCGTAGCCCAGCGCAATGGGCAGGCGGAAAGCCAGCATGCCGATGAAGTGCATCGACCAGATGCCCACCCCCATGGCCACCGCGCCGCCGGTCAGCCAGAAACGCGCTGCGCGCGACTGCTGGCGGCTGGTGGTATTGATGCGCTCGGCCATATCCAGCGCCGTGAAGGACGCAAGAATGGCTACCAGCAGGGAAACGACAACCAGCAGCTTGTCGTAGGAGGCAATGAGCATGGCAATAAGGACGGCTAAATGAGCAAAGCTTGCAAGAAAGCTGGCTGGCCCATGCGTTGGCGCATCGGCAAGTCCCGCCCCGGCGAACAACTTGGCAACATGGATGAGTTGTCATCAAGCTTAGGGGGCGCGAGATTGTCACACAATCAGGGAATACCCGTTGTCAGATTGATATCCATGGTCGAAAAAACCACAAATCCCGCGTCAAAGAAGCAACATTTCACTGCCAAATGTCCCCCGAAAGCATCATCAGGCCAGAATTGCCTGGGTCAACGCCGTTCAATGGGCAGAAGGACAGAAGGACAGAAGATATCGATGCTGTGGCAACTTTATGCTGCGCCGCCGATCTGTTGTGACTGCAGTGCAGGCATGGCAGCCCGGCATGCACACGGCGCCCTCCCCGGATGCCCTCCCCTCTGCACTGCACGGAACTGACTGCAAGACGACAACAAAACACAACAAATCGACAACAAGGAACCTATGCTGAGCTTATCCCGATTCCGCCCGCCCACGGAAAAAGATGGCCTGCCCGCGCGCCAGCGCCTGTCGCGCCGCGTGGCCCTGGCCCTGTGCGGCGTGGCCGCGCCGCTGTGGCTTGCCGCCCCGGCCCATGCCGGTATTTCGATGGTGCAGCCGCCCAAGCGCATCGACGCCACCAAGCCACTGGAACTGACCCTGCTGGTGTCCGAGGACGAGCAGGCCCAGCGCACCTACCGCTTGCCCGCCACCTTGCTGGTGGCGGCCTCGGCCGACATGATCCCGCCCCAGCAGATCGTCCTGCAGCGCGTGGATGGCGAGGACAGCCTGACCCTGAAGCAAGGTGAATTCCGCAAGGTGCGCTATCGCGGCGAGCTGCCGCGCCGCCTGCGCGGCATGGTGCGTATCGAACCGATCGGCATGGATGCCTCGCCGGTGCTGGTGGCGGTGGTGCGCCCGGATCCGTCGCTGGGGCCCCTGCCGGAATCACCCGACCTGATCAACACGCCGCTGGCCGACTCCAGCAGCACGGTCGCCCCGGTGGCGCCCTCGGCCACGGTCTTTACGCCCGGCACCAATGCATCGCCCGTCGACAGCGCACCGGCGGCTGAGGACATCCTCTCCAACAATCGCCGGCTCTCCTTCAATGAGCCGATGTATTTCACGGTGGGCCACAACAATGGCGACACCAATGCGCGCTTCCAGCTCAGTTTCAAGTTCCGCGTATTCGTGCCGGACGATCCGCGCTCGCGCGGCCTGCTGGACAATCTCTACCTGGGCTACACCCAGTTCTCGCTGTGGGACCTGTCAGCCCCCTCGGCGCCCTTCCGCGATACCAGCTATCGTCCCAGCCTGTATTACGCCCTGCCGGACGTGGGCATACAGAACCGCGTCTTCAGCCGCATCGGCATCGCCACCGGCCTGGAGCACGAATCCAATGGCCGCGACGGCACCGCCTCGCGCAGCATCAATACCTACTTCATCGAGCCGACCTTCAACTTCGGCAACCTCAACGACTATCACTTCAAGGTCGCCCCCAAGGTCTATGCCTATCTCGGCCCCACCCGCGACAATCCGGACATCGGCGACTACCGCGGCCACATGGACCTGAAGCTGGCCTACGGCAAGCCCGATGGCGTGGAAGTCGCCACGATGCTGCGCAAGGGCAAGCTGGGCGGCAAGTACAGCGCCCAGACCCAGGTCACCTACCCGCTCTCGCGCCTGCTGCCGGGCACGGCCGGCTACCTGATGGCCAGCTACTTCTATGGCTACGGCGAGAGCCTGCTGACCTACAACCAGAAGGATCATCCGCAACTGCGCATCGGCTATGCGCTGTGGCGATGAGCGCGTGGCGCGTCACATGAAGCAAAACGGGGATGCACATGCATCCCCGTTTTTTTGACTGCAGCGTGAAGATCCGGACTCAGGCCACCGGCGTGCGCATGGTCACGAACTCTTCGGCGGAGGTCGGATGGATGCCGATGGTGGTATCGAACTGCGCCTTGGTGGCTCCGCATTGCAGCGCCACCGCAAAGCCCTGGATCACCTCGCCCGCATCGCCGCCGACCATGTGCACCCCGAGCACCTTGTCGGTCTGTGCATCGACCACAAGCTTCATGAAGGTGCGCTCGGTGTTGCGCGAGAGGGTGTTCTTGAGCGGCTTGAAGTCGGTCTTGAAGATTTTTACTTCACCATGGGTCTTTCGCGCCTGTTCTTCGGTCAGTCCCACGGTGCCCACATTGGGATGACTGAATACGGCTGTCGGAATGTTCTGGTAGGACATCACGCGCTCGCCCTTGCCGAACAGGCGCGCCACCACCACCATCGCTTCGGCCAGCGCCACGGGCGTCAGGGCCACGCGGTCGATCACGTCGCCCACGGCGTGAATCGATGGCACGTTGCTCTCGAAATTGTCATTGACCACCACGGCGCCATTTTCCTTCAAGACGACACCGGCCTTCTCCAGGCCCAGCCCGCGCGTATTCGGTGTACGTCCGGTAGCGAACAGCACGCACTCGGCCGCCACGGTTTCGCCGTTGGTCAGACGCACCTGCTTGACGCTGTCTTCACCGGCATGGGGCGCTTCGATGGCAGCAATGCTGGCATCGAAGACCAGGCGGATACCCTTCTTGGCCATTTCATCGGCCAGGTGGATGCCCAGGTCGGCATCCATGTTGCGCAACAGGCGCTCGCGGCGATACACCAGCGTCACGTCGCTGCCCAGGCCATTGAGGATGGACGCCAGCTCCACCGCGATATAGCCGCCGCCCAGCACCACCGCGCGTTTCGGCAGGCCCTTGAGGTGGAAGAAATCGTCCGAAGTGATGCCCAGCTCGCTGCCCGGAATCTGCGGCTTGTCGGGATGGCCGCCAGTGGCCACCAGGATGTGGCGGGCGGTGAAGCGCTTGCCGTCGACATTGACGGTGTGCGCATCTTCCACCGTCGCAAAGCCCCGATGCAGGCTCACGTTGGCACCATCGAGCAGGCGCTGGTAGATGCCGTTCAGGTGCGTGATCTCGCGGTCCTTGTTGGCGACCAGGGCGGACCAGTCAAAGGTGGGGGCGCTGTGCAGGGTCCAGCCGTAACCGGCGGCGTCGGCGAAATCCTCGTGGAAATGGGCGCTGTAGGACATCAGCTTCTTGGGGATGCAGCCGACGTTGACGCAGGTGCCGCCCAGATCGCCCTTCTCGGCCAGCCCGACGCGGGCCCCGGCCTGGCCGGCGAAGCGCGCTGCGCGCACGCCACCGGAACCGCCGCCGATGGTGAAGAGGTCGTAATCGTATTGGCTCATGGTTTCTCCAGAGAGTGGCCGCAGCCCCCTGGCTACGCCCATTGTTGGTCTTTGCGTCTTTGCGTTATGCGGGCGGAAGCGCGCTTTGCAAGTCCGCACGGCGTCGGTCATCGAGCGCCCGCATCACCAGCAGTACCGGTGCCAGCCCCACCAGCACGATGGACAGGGCCGGCAAGGCTGCCTCGCCCAGGCGCTCGTCGCGCGCCAGGTTGTGCGCGATCACGGCCAGGGTATCGGTATCGAAGGGACGCAGCAGCAAGGTCGCCGGCAACTCCTTGACCACATCGACGAACACCATCAGTGCCGCCACCGCCAGCGACCGCCACAACAGCGGCATGTGCAGGCGCCAGGCAATGACTGCGCGCGAACTGCCGAGCGTGCGCGCCGCTTCATCGAGGCTGGCCGGAATGCGCGTGTAGCCGGACTCCACCGACTGCACCGCAACCGCCGTGAAGCGTACCAGATACGCATAGATCACGCCCAGCGAGCTGGCCGTGAGCAGCACCCCCAGGCCGGCAGCCGGCCACAGCGCCTGCAGCCAGGCCACCGGCAGCAGGATGCCGACCGCGATGACCGAGCCGGGAATGGCATAGCCCATGCCCGCCAGCCGCGCGGTCAGGCGCAGCACCAGCCCCTGCAGGCGCGGCAGGTGCGCGCCGCGCAGCGCGAAGCACAGGCCCAGCGCCAGCACGATGGCCGCCAGCGCCGCCATGCCGCCGAAGCGGAAACTGTTCCACACCCAGCCGGCATAGCGGGCCAGGTCGAAGGCGGGCATGGCGGCGTCGCCGCTGCCCCACTGCCCGGCCCACAATTGCAGCAGGATCACCACCGGCAGCACGAACCCCAGCAGCACCGGCAAGCCGCATACCGCCCAGGCCGCCAGCGTCTGCGCAGGGGATAATGGCGGCAGGCGCGCCTCGGCGCCCTCGCTGCCGCGTGCACCGCGTGTGGCGGCAAAGCGCATGCGGCCTTGCTCGCGCCGCTCCAGCCACAGCAGCACCGACACGAAGAGCAGCAGCAGCGAAGCGTACTGGGCGGCGGCGATGCGGTCATCCAATACCACCCAGGCCTTGTAGATGCCGGTGGTGAAGGTGGTCAGGCCGAAGTAGGCCGAGACACCGTAATCGGCCAGCGTCTCCATGAGCGCCAGCGCCGCCCCGGCCGCCAGTGCCGGACGCGCCAGCGGCAAGGCCACGCGGCGGATGCGTTCGGATAGCGGCGTGCCCAGCATGCGCGCGGCCTCCATCAGGTGCATGCCGCGCTCGGAGAGCGCATTGCGCGCCAGCAGGTAGGCATAGGGGTAGAGCGTGAAGACGAACATGCACACCGCCCCCGGCAAGCCGCGCACATCCATGCGCCAGCCCGGGAACCAGCCGCGCAGCGTGCTCTGCACGGCGCCCGCATATTGCAGGAAATCCGTATAGGCATAGGCCGACACGTAGGCCGGCATGGCCATCGGCAAGAGCAGCGCCCAGGACAGCCAGCGCCGTCCGCGAAACTCGAACAGGCTCACCGTCACCGCCGCCGCGCCGCCGACCACGACCACGCCCAGCGGCACCATCAGCGCCAGCCAGCCGGAGGTGGCCAGGTAGCCGGGCAGCACGGTCTGCATCTGCTGGCGCAGGTTGTCGATGCCGGCCGCATCCAGCCCGAACCAGGCAGCGAGGATGCCGAAGAGCGGCAAGGCGATCAGGACAGCGAGCAAACCGATGATGTGCATAAACAGGAACGGCCAAATAAAGAATTGCCAAGGGAAGTCAGCGGTCCATGCGCTACACTGCGCACTCCGAGACAAACGCGAATTGTAACCATTTCATCGAGCCTGCCCATGTTTCTGGAAGTCGATCACGTCAGTATCCGTTATCCCCGCAGCGCCCAGGCTGCCGTCGATGCCGTCTCGCTGCGCCTGCAGCCGGGCGAACTGGGCGCCCTGATCGGTCCCTCCGGCAGCGGCAAGACCAGCCTGCTGCGTGCCGTGGCCGGCCTGGAACCGGCGCAATCAGGCCGTATCCGGTTAGACGGAACATTGCTGGAAGGCGATGGCGTGCGCGTGCCGGCCGAAGCGCGGCGCATCGGGATGGTGTTCCAGGATTTCGCGCTGTTCCCGCATCTGGATGTGGCGGCCAATATCGGCTTCGGTCTGCGCGGCATGGCGCGTGCGCAGCGGGAACAGATCGTCAAGCAGATGCTGGCCCTGGTCGGCCTGCCCGAAGCGGGCAGCAAATTCCCCCACCAGCTGTCCGGCGGCCAGCAGCAGCGCATTGCCCTGGCGCGCGCGCTGGCGCCGCAGCCGCGCCTGCTCTTGCTGGATGAACCGTTTTCGAGCCTGGACGTGGAACTGCGCGAACGCCTGGCGCACGACGTGCGCGACATCCTCAAACGCACCGGCACCACCGCCCTGATGGTCACCCACGATCAGCTGGAAGCCTTTGCGGTGGCCGATGTGGTGGGCGTGATGCGGCACGGCCGATTGGAACAGTGGGATACGCCTTACGCGCTCTACCATCGTCCTGCCACCCGCTTTGCGGCGGATTTCATCGGACATGGGGTGTTGCTGCGCGGCGAGGTGCAAGCGGCAGCGGATGCAAAGGTTCAAGGTGAGATCACCGTCCAGACCGCAGCAGGACTGTTGCGCGGCCTGCCGGTATCAGGCGGGAAGGAGGCACAGGCGGCGCAGGTCGATGTCTTGCTGCGGGCCGACGACGTCATGCACGACGACGCCTCCCCCTTCAAGGCGAGGGTGGTGCGCAAATCATTCCGGGGCGCTGAATTCCTCTACACCCTGCAACTGGAGAACGGCCAGCAACTCCTGTCGCTGGTGCCCTCGCATCACGATCATGCGGTCGGGGAATGGATAGGGATCAGCCTGGATGTGACGCATTTGGTGACGTTTGCGAACATGGAATCGTCATTGGCAGCGGCACCCTCTGCTGCAGCAGACGGCGCCCCCGGGGCCACCGGCAAGCCGGGCTGATCGACCCCGGCCGCCCTCCCCAGCGCATCCACCACCAGCCAGTCAAGCGCACGCCGCATCAGCCGCGCGCCTTCGACAGCACCACCAGCCAGCGGCGCAACAACAGGATTTCCACGTGGCCGGGCTCGATGCCCGCGCTGCACTCGATCACCGGATTGACCCGGTAACGGCGCACGTAGGTATCACGGCAGATGAAGATTTCGCGGCGACCCAGGCGGATGGCCAGCGAAGACGGGGTGGACGATGCAACAGCGAAGCGAGCGTCGGAAGCAAGATCAAAGTGGGTCATGGCAGCGATTCCTCTTCTTGTCGATAGGAGGCTTCACTTTAGCATAGTACTGTATGAATACACAGTATTTTTTATACAGTACTGGTTGCGCCATGGCGAGCATACAACAGCCGCCACCAGCCTGCCCTTGCCAGCCCGCGAGCGTGTGGCGCTCAGGCCACACCGGCCGCCAGCCGGGCCCGCACGAAGCCGATATGCTCCCGCAGCACGTAGAACTGGTCGGCAAAGGCCAGCGGCATCTTCATGCGATTGACCGCAATCTCGATCTCATCCAGGCGCTTGAGCATCTCGGCCTGCTCCTCCGGCGACTCGCGCGAGAGCCCGCGTTCCAGCGCGATCAGCTCGCCATACCAGCGGTAGATGCGCGAACGCACCCGCCAGCCATAGAGCATCGGTACCAGGCGGATGCCCGGGATCAGCAGCAGGATCACCGGCAGCACGATCACCACCGCGCGGTCCACCAGGCTGGCCATCCAGAACGGCAAGGTGCGGTAGAAGAAGGTCTTGCCGGACTTGTAGTAGCGCGCCGCATCGTCGCTGATCGGATATTCATGCTCCAGCGGGGCCGGGAATTCCCCGGCCTTCTGCATCACGTTGGCCTTGCCGTGCACCTCGCGGGCCGCTGCGATGAGCAGGTCCGAGAGCGCCGGGTGCAGGTCCTCGCGCGCCACCAGCTCGGCCGTGGGCGCGATCAACTGCGTATCGCGCGCCGGCAGGTTGTGCGCCAGGTCGAACACGCCCATGGGCATCTTGAGGGTATTGAGGTAGCGGAAGCGTCGCACGTAGGCATCGGCCTGCGAGAAATCCAGCAGCCGGATGCCTGGCGCGCGCAAGAGCTTGCCCATGGTCGCCACCGAGACCGAATCGCCCATCAGGAAGGCGGCATCGATCTTGCCGCTGGTCAGCGCCTGCGCGGCCTCATCGCCACCGATGTTCAACAGCTCGGTTTTGCCGCCCGGCTCCACGCCATTGGCTTTCAAGAGCGTGGCGGCCAAGACGCTGGAGCCACTGCCCTGCCCGCCGATGGCAATACGCTTGCCCGCCAGCTCCGACAACTGGCGCAGTGGCGGAACCGGGCGACCATCCTCACGCGGCGGCGGGACCCGGTAATACACCGACACCGGCACATAGGAGATGCTGCCCAGCGACACCAGCGGGCCCAGGGATTCGGCCGGAACTGCACCGGCCAGGCCACCCTGCACGAAACCGACATCGACGTTCTGGTCCGGATCAGCCAGGCGCTTCAGGTTGTCCAGCGAGCCCCCGGTCTCGACAATATCCAGCCGGATGCCGTCGCGCGCCAGCAGCGCCTTGTAGCGTTCGGCCACGCGCCAGAAATTGCTGTCCTTGGGACCGGCGGCAATGGTGATGGAAGACGGCGGCGCCGGCCGGATCAGCCAGATCACCAGCCACGCGCCGATCAGGATCAGCAGGATGATGGGACCGAAGCTGACGGCGAGATCGCGCCACGAGATGGCCACGAAGCGCGCCCGGATGCGGGTGGCCGAGGGGGCGTAGGCGGAGAGTTTCTTGTCTTTGAGCATGCGCGCTATTCTAGCCGCGCATTCCGCCTTTGCATCGCCGCGCTTGTAACCCGATGTGACTCAATAGGTCTTGTACGGCAGGAACTTGCCCGACAGCATCACGTTGACGCGATCGCCATTGGGATCGGCCTGGCGCTGGATATCCATCTTGAAGTCGATGGCGCTCATGATGCCGTCGCCGAACTCCTCGTGGATCAGCTCCTTGATGGTGCTGCCATAGACACTGACGATCTCGTACCAGCGATAGATCAGCGGATCGGTCGGCACCGGGGTCGGCAGCGAGCCCTTGTAGGGCACGATCTGCAGCCACAGCGTTTCTTCATCGGTCAGTTCGAACAGCTCCTGGGCCACCGCGGCCTGCTTGGCGGTCAGGGTCATCTGGCCCAGCATGGCGGCGGTAGTCCACTCCTTGCTCTGGCCGATGCGTTCGGCGATCTGGGCCCAGGTCATCTTCTTGCTGACCTTGGCGGTGACGATCTTCTGGGTGACTTGGTTGCGGTCCATGCGCTCTCTCCTTGTGGTGGACGAAAAATGAAAACCGATGACACTGTGTAGTGCGCGTCATCGATCCTGACGAAACGATGCTGCAAAACGACGATATGAACTGACGAAATGGCAGGTCACCCTGCCCCTCGCCTTCAGGCGGCCGCCTGCTCCAGTCCCGGCATGACGATGCGGGTCGGCAGGCGCGCCGCACCGCTGGCCTGCGCCGCCTGGATCTGGCGCGAACGATGCACCAGGAAATCGACCAGGTGATTGCGAATGCGATAGAACTGCGGATCGTGGTGCATGCCTTCGCGCGTGCGGTTCTTGGGCAGGGTATTGATGACCACCTCGGCGATGCAGGCCTGCGGGCCGTTGGACATGAGGAAGATCTTGTCGGCCAGCAGGATCGCTTCATCCACATCGTGGGTAATCATGAACACGGTCTGGTGCGTGGCCGCGCAGATCTTCAGCAACTCGTCCTGCACCACGCCACGGGTCAAGGCATCGAGCGCACCGAAGGGCTCATCCATGAGCAGCATCTTGGGCTCGATGGAGAAGGCGCGCGCAATGCCCACGCGCTGCTTCATGCCGCCCGAGAGTTCGGAGGGCTTTTTATGTTCAGCGCCCTTCAAGCCGACCATCTCGATGAAGCGGCGCGCATGCTCCTCGGCCTTGGCAAGCGGCCAGTCGGGCCAGCGCGAGCGCACTGCGAACACCACATTGCCCAGCACGCTGAACCAGGGCATGAGGGCATGGCTCTGGAACACCACGCCACGATCCAGGCTCGGCCCCTTGACCTCGCGCTGGTCCATGATGACCACGCCCTCGCTGGCCGCTTCCAGCCCGGCCAGCACGTTGAGGATGGTGGTCTTGCCACAGCCCGAGTGCCCGATGACGCAGACGAACTCGCCGCGATCGATACCGAAGGAGACCTGCTCGAACACCGGCGGCGCACCCGCTGCATAACGCTTGCCCAGGCCCTGCACGCTCAGGAAATTGTGATCCATGCTGCTGCTCCCTTCATTCGACATAGGTGACCCACTTCTGCAGCCGCGCGAAGATCAGGTCCAGCACCATGCCGGTCACGCCGATGACCAGGATGGCGAAGATCACGCTAGTCAGCGACAGGTTGTTCCATTCATTCCAGACGAAGTAGCCGATGCCGGTCCCGCCCACCAGCATCTCGGCGGCCACGATCACCAGCCAGGCGATGCCCATGGAGATGCGCATGCCGGTCAGGATGGTCGGCGCTGCCGCCGGCAGGATCACCAGGAAGGCGCGCCGCAGCGGTGCCACCTCCAGGGTCTTGGCCACGTTCAACCAGTCGCGCCGCACCGAGGCCACGCCGAAGGCGGTGTTCATCAGCATCGGCCAGACCGAGCAGATGAAGATCACGAACACCCCCGACACCGAGGAATCCTTGATGGTGTAGAGCGCCAGCGGCATCCAGGCCAGCGGGGAAATGGGCTTCAAGATCTGGATGAAGGGATTGAGCGCCCGCTGCATCAGCGGCGACATTCCCAACAGGAAGCCCAGCGGCACCGCCACCACCGCCGCAATCGCAAACCCCAGCCCGACCCGGCCCAGCGAATAGGCCAGCTGGATGCCGATCCCCTTGTCATTGGGACCGTTGTCGTAGAAGGGATTGCTCAGTTCCTTGCGGATGGTCTCGCCCATCTGCGCCAGGCCCGGGAAGCCATCCCGCTTGGCCGCACCGCTGCTCTTGCCCATCAGCTTGGCGTATTCGTCCTGGGCGGCACTGGCGGCACTCTCCTTGGGCAGCGTGGCCAGGTGCCACACCATCAGCAGTGCGGCCAGCAGCAGCAGGGAAATGAGCGCAGCGCGCCAGCCGAGATGCTGCGCCGGCATCACGCGCTCCTCTTGATGGCGAAGCTGTTCACGTAGGCGTCGGCCTTGTTGGCATCGAACTCCTTGCCCATGATGGAATACTTGCGGTAGGTCCCCTCCGGCACCGGCTGGCCCAGCTCCTTCATGTGCTTCTTGGCCTCGGTCAGCAGCAGCACCTTTTCGGCGATGGCCTTGTAGTCGACGTCGCCCTTGATGTAGCCCCAGCGCTTCATCTGCGTGAGGATCCACACCCCCATCGAATCCCAGGGCACCGGATCGAAATCGGCACGACCCGGCACGTTCTTGACGTTGCCGAGGCCATCGGCGAAGCGGCCGGTGAGGACCTGCTCCACCACCGTCTCCGGCTGGTTCAGGTAGGCCGGCGGCGAAATCACCTTGGCCACCAGCGAGCGGTTGGCCGGATCGCGCGCCATGGCCGCCGCAGTCAGCACGGCGCGGAACAGCGCCGCGAAGGTATTGGGATTCTGCTTGATGAACTCTTCGGAGGTGCCGAAGGCGCAGCACGGATGTCCGTCCCAGATCTCCTTGGAGAGGATATGAATGAAACCGACTTCGTCATAGACCGCGCGCTGGTTGAACGGGTCCGGCCCGAGGAAACCGTCGATGTTGCCGGCACGCAGGTTGGCCACCATCTCCGGCGGCGGCGTCACGCGGATCTGCACGTCGCGGTCCGGGTCCAGGCCGTGCTCGGCCAGGTAGTAGCGCAGCAGGAAATTGTGCATCGAATATTCGAAGGGGACGGCGAACTTGAAGCCCTTCCATTGTTTGGGATCGCGCTTGTCCTTGTGCTTGGTATGCAGCGTGATGGCCTGGCCGTTGATGTTCTGGATGGTGGCCACGCGCATCTGCGTGGCATTGCTGCCCACGCCCATGGACATGGCCATCGGCATGGGCGAGAGGAAGTGCGAGGCGTCGTGTTCCTTGTTGATCATCTTGTCGCGGATCAGCGCCCAGCCGGCCGTCTTGTTGAGCGACACGTTCAAGCCCTGCTTGCGATAGAAGCCCAGCGGATCGGCCATGATGAGCGGCGCCGCACAGGTGATGGCGATGAAGCCGATCTTGAGGTCCTTCTTTTCCAGCGCGCCATTCTTTTCCTGCGCCATGGCCTGCAGCGAACCCAGCGGCAGCACGCTGGCAATGGCCGCCCGTGCCGCATTCTTGCCCACCGCCCGCAGGAAATCACGGCGCTCGGCCACGCGCGGGAAGAGCGAACGCATCAGCGTCTCTTCCACCACGTCATTGGTCAGGGTTTCCACATCGCGGCCGCGCTGCAGGCGCTGCTGCTCGGCCAGCACATCGGCCTCGTGCTGCTGCTGGCTGCCGTGGCGGCCGCAGGAACAGCCCTGCCCGGCGCGTTCGGCGTCATAGGTGTGGAACAGATTGGTCTCTGGTACGTCCGGCATAAATCCCCCGTTTGGTGAGTGTCAGGTGAGTTGCTGCTTTCACCTGCACTACCTGCAAGGGATTTGCCAGCCCGCTGCAATACGTCATGGGCGCACGACATCTTGTAGTGCTGCCACTACAAGCAACGTCGATCACATCGTCAGAATGACGAAAACGCGCTGCAAAATGACGACACCAGGAGAGAAATGCTCACACCGGCAGCAACTGGTGCCGCACCGCATACATGGCGATGCCCACATCATTGGAAGCGCCGGTCTTCTCCAGGATGCGGCTGCGGTAAGTGCTCACCGTATTGGGGCTCAGCTCCAGCTGGTCGGCGATTTCCTTGACGCTGCGCCCGGCGGCGATCAGCTGGAAGACCTGGTATTCGCGGTGCGACAGGCTCTCATGCGCGGCACGCTGCGGGGCCGTGGCGCGCTGGGCCAGGCCGGAGGCCAGCGTCTCGGCCATCTGCGCGCTCACGTAAAGGCCACCGCCAGCGGCCTTGCGGATGGCTTCCACCAGTTGCTCGGGGTCAGTACTCTTGTTGAGATAACCCGCTGCGCCCAGCTTGTAGCAGCGGGCCGCGTATTGTTTCTCGGGATAGGTGGACAGCATCAGCACCGGCAGGCGCGGCATCTCCTGCTTGATCTGGCGCAGCACGTCCAGCCCGTCCTGCTGGGGAATGGCGATGTCCAACAGCACCAGGTCGATCGCCTCGACCCGCGCACTGTGCAGCACCTCGGGGCCGCTGGCGCATTCGGCCGCCACCTCGATGTCGGGCGTATCGGCCAGGATCTGCTTCAAGCCCTCGCGCACGATGCGATGGTCGTCGCAGAGCAGGATGCGGATGTTGTCGCCGGGGCGGCTCACGAGGCCTCCCGGCTGGCGTGATGGGGCAGGCGCAGGCAGACCAGCGTCCCCGGCCTGCCGTGCCCTGGTGCAAACCGCGCACCAGCAATGCTCAGTGCGCCACCGAAGTGCAAGGCGCGCTCGCGCATGCCCATCACCCCATAGGATGTGGCCGCTTCCTGCGCGGCGCGGGGCGTGCCCACGCCATCGTCTTCCACTTCCATGCGCAGTTCTGCCGGGGTGAGGTGGACCGCGATGCGCACCTGCGTGGCCTGCGCGTGGCGCGCCACGTTGGAGAGCATTTCCTGGAAGATGCGAAACGCCGCCGTGGCCTTGGCGCCATCCGGCACGAAGGCTTCCGGCGCGATATCGAACTCGACCTCGCAGGGCAATTCAGTGGCTTCGGAGAATTCCTGCACCTGCCATTCCAGGGCGGCGATCAGGCCCTGGTGATCGAGGATGCTGGGGCGCAGGTCGGTGATGATGCGTCCCACGTTGTCGACCGCCGTTTCGATCAGGCGGCTCATGGCTTCGCACTTGCGGGCCACCGGATCGAGATCGGTCACGCGTTTGGCCATCCAGTTTACGTCCAGTTTCAGGGCGACCAGCAGGCTGCCCAGCTCGTCGTGGATTTCGCGGGCAATGCGGGTGCGCTCATCCTCGCGCACCGAATGCGCATGCGCCGACAATTGCCGCACCTGGCGCAGCGCGGCTGACAATTCGCGGGTGCGCTCGGCCACGCGCACCTCCAGTTCGGCCTTGGCGCGCTGCAACTGTTCCTCGGCCTGGCGCCGCTTGGAGATATCGCTGAAGGCAATCACCGCCCCGCGCACCTGGCCGCCATCGATGATCTGGTAGGAAGAATATTCGGTCGCAAAGCAGCTGCCATCGGCGCGCCAGAACACTTCCTGGTCGACGCGGCAGGACTCGCCCTTGCGGAAGGCCTTCAGGATCGGGCACTCGGCCTCGGGGTAATGGCCGCCGTGCTCATGGCTGTGATGCACCAGTTCGTGCATGTTGTGGCCCAGCACGTCTGCCGGCGCATAACCCAGCATCGCCGCACCGGCGCGGTTGATGAAGGTGCAGCGCCCCTCGAGGTCGATACCGTAGATGCCCTCGCCGGTGGAGTCCAGCAGCAGTGCCAGCTTGTCGCGCAGCAGGCCGCCTGGCGGGGCCAGGGCGGCAGAAGCGGAAACGGGCAGGAAAGGATCGTGGCGCATGATCCCTTCCTGCCCGCAAGAGCCATGCCAGAACCGGCAGGGCGCGGCCTCGCAGGTTACGGCATGTACTGGCCGCCGTTGACGTCGATGATCTGTCCGGTCACGTAGCCCGACATCTGGTCCGAGGCGAGGTAGAGGAAAGCGCCGCTGCATTCGTCCGGCTCGCCGATGCGGCCCATGGGGATGGTCTTGCGGAAGCCCTCCAGCTGTTCCGGGGTGGTGAAGCGTTCCTGGAACGGCGTCATGATCACGCCCGGCGCCACCGCATTGACGCGGATCTTGTCGGCCAGCAATTCCTTGGCCATGCCGCGCGTGATGGTGCTGACGAAGCCTTTGGAGGCGGCATAGATCAGCGCACCGGGGCCACCGCCATGGCGTGCTGCCACCGAGGTCACGTTGATGATGTTGCCGCCGCCCTGGCCGCGCATGACGGGAATGACCGCACGCGTGAAGGCCACTACCGAGCGGGCGTTGATGTTGATGATCTCGTCGAAGAGTTCATCGGTGACCGTTTCCAGCGGAGCCCGCTTGACCAGTGCGCCGGCGTTGTTGATGAGTACGTCGATGCGGCCCATCTGTTCCACGGCCTTGGTGATGGCGGCGTTGATGGCCGCCGTATCGCGCACATCCGCGCCGATGGTGACGGCCTTGCTGCCGGCGGCGCGCACTTCTGCGGCTACGGCCTCTGCCTCTTCCTTCGAACTGTTGTAGTGGACCACCACGTGCGCGCCACGTGCTGCGAAGGCGCGCGCGGCGGCCGCGCCGATACCGGTGCTCGCACCGCTGATGAAGACGACTTTACCTGCCAGATCCAGCATGCTGTTCTCCTGCAATCGATTGATAAGGAAAGATCCTGCCTGTCCGGCTTGTAGAAATGCTGCATCAACAGGCGGCCCTGTGCGCCTTGCCGGTATCGCTTCTTGTAAGGGGCACCGCAGGCCATGCTGCGGCTGTGCTGCCACGCCACCGTTGTGGAATGCTGCGGGACCAGCCCGGCAGCAACGGCGGCGCTTCCTGCGTTGGATGGTACGGACAGACTCAGTCGTGGACCGATTCGTTCTGGCTGCGTCCGGCGCTGCGATAGGCATCGCGCACCCGCAGCAGGTGATTGCGCATGGCCTCGGAAGCCTGGTGCGGATTGCGCGCCTTCAGGGCAGCCAGGATGTCGCGGTGATCCTGCAGGCTGCGTTCCAGCGTGGAGGGGATGCGCGAGGTGATGGAGCGGCTCTTCTTGCCCAGCATGTAGAGACTGCCGGCGACGCTTTGCAGGAAGGGATTGTTGCAGGCCTCGATGATGGCCTCGTGGAATTCCACATCCGCTGCCGAGAAGGCGGCCGGGTCCGACAGCAGCCGCGCCTCATCCTCCACGTTGCGCGCCAAACGCGCCAGTTCGGCGTCCTCGATATGGGTGGCGGCCAGTGCGGCCACGCCGGTCTCGATGATGAGACGGGCGTCGAACAGCGCCTCGAGCGTGCCGGGGTTGAGATCGATGATCATCTCCAGCGGCTCCAGCAGCTCGCGCGTTTCCAGCGAGCTGACGAAGGTGCCCTCGCCCTGGCGGATGCGCAGCAGGCCCAGCAATGCCAGCCCGCGAATGGCCTCGCGCACGGCAGGACGGCCCACGCCCAGCATGGCCGCCAGCTCGCGCTCGGGCGGCAGCTGCTGGTCGGGTTTCAGCAGGCCGCTGCGGATCATGGTCAGCAGCCGCTGGGCTACCTGCTCGGAAATGGATTTCTGGACGATGGGGTCGAAGGACATGCTCTCTGGGTATTTGCCTGTAGGGTGAATCGCTGCCGTCGCGGCAGTGCCGGCCTGGCCCGCCAGCCCGGCGATTGCGGGCGACAAAAGGTAAGACCAATCGGGGGTGAGGATAGGTATGGGGGAGGATTGTGTCAAGCGGCGGGAAAATTGGTGCGGTGCGCAAGAAAATTCGGCATGGCTCGCCGTTTCCGAACAAGCGCATTGGCCTGCGGGCATCTGGTAGGCTACGCAGCGCATTGCGCCAAGCCATCCACTTCACCGCCGAGCACTCATGAACCTGCGTTTCGTCGAGGCCTTCCACTGGGCCGCCTCGCTCAAGAGCATCACCCGCGCCGCTGAAAAGCTCCACATCACGCAATCGACCATGTCCAGCCGCATCGCCTCGCTGGAAGAAGAACTGGGCGTGGTGCTGCTGGATCGCCGCGAGAAACAGTTTCGCCTCACCGTGGCCGGGCAGCGCTTCCAGCGGCTGGCCGTGAAACTGCTCGACATGCAGCGCCAGATCCGCCAGGAACTCGGCGGCAACAGCGCCGGCCCGCTGCTGCTGCGCATCGGCAGCATCGAATCGGTGGTGCACAGCTGGCTGCCCGCCTGGCTGCAGGAAATCCGCAGCCGCTATCCCGATTTCGCGCTGGAACTCACCGTGGAAACCTCCCCAGTGCTGACCGAGCAGACCCGGCGCGGCGCCCAGGACCTGGTCTTCACCTCCACCGTGGGCAGCGACACGGCCGTGCGCTCGCGTCTGATGACGCCGATGGAAATGGTCTTCGTGGGCCATCGCGAACGCTTCGGTACGCGTTCGCATACGCTGGACGAACTGGCCGCACACGACCTCATCACCTTCCAGCGCGGCTCGCAGCCGCACCAGGGATTGCTGCAGCTGTGCCAGGAATGGGGCGTGATCGAACCGCGCGTGCATGCCATCTCTTCCATCTCCGCCATGGTGCAGCTGGTCGAAGGCGGCTTCGGTGTGGCCACCCTGCCGCGCGCCTCGGTGCGCGAACTCACGCGCCGTCTTCCCTTGCGCATCCTGCGCTGCGAGGCCACGCTCCCGCCCTTGCAGATCCACGCCAGCTATCGCGAAGACCCCAGTTCCAGCCTGGCCGAACTCGTGCTCGATTCGGCATTGGAGCATGCTCGCCGCACACAAGGCAAAGGCCGCGCCACCGAAAAATGAGCCCCTGGCACGGAAATCGCTACAGTGGAATTTCCGTTGTCCTCATCGAAAAAATCGATAACAAAAGATATAAATTTTTTGTTGGACGCTGTCCCGGCACGCTCCTAACATCGGCTCCATTCCAAGAAGGAGACCGCCATGCCAGAGACTGCCACCGCCTTGCCCGCCGTACCGATCCATCCCGCACCAGCGCCTGCGCTGTCGGCTGCCTCCAGCGCGCTCGACGTGCGGCTGGCCGCCCGCAGCGGCGCCTTCACCGGCCACACCAGCGGTGTCGCCAGTGCCCATGTGCAGGTCAACCTGGCGATCCTGCCGGCGGCGCTGGCCGATGATTTTCTCGCCTTCTGTGAACGCAATCCCATTCCCTGTCCCTTGCTGGCCGTCTCCACGCCGGGCTCGCCCGCCCTGCCTGCACTGGGCCTGGACCTGGACGTGCGCAGCGACGTGCCGCGCTATCACCTGTGGCGCTACGGCGAACGCGTGGCCGAAGTGAACGACCTGCGCGCGGTGTGGCGCGACGACCTGGTCACGTTTGCGCTGGGCTGTTCCTTCTCCTTCGAACATGCGCTGCTGGCCGCCGGCATCCCGCTGCGCCACGTGAGCGAGGGGCGCAACGTGGCCATGTACCGCACCAATATCCCGACGCAGCCGGTGGGCGTGTTCCAGGGGCCGACGGTGGTCTCGATGCGGCCGCTCAAGGCCGCCGATGCCATCCGCGCCATCCAGATCACCGCGCGCACGCCGCAGGTGCATGGCGCACCGATCCACATCGGCGACCCGGCCCTGATCGGCATTGCCGATATCCGCCAGCCCGACTATGGCGAAGCGGTGGACATCCACGCCGATGAGCTGCCGGTGTTCTGGGCCTGCGGCGTCACACCGCAAGCCGCCATCGTCGCCGCCCGGCCCGAATTCTGCATCACCCATGCACCCGGCTACATGCTGGTGACCGACAAGCTCAACAGCGACCTGCTGCTCGACGCGCAGGCCTAGCGCCTGCTGCCGCCCTACCGTTTTTTCATCGATGGCCGCATGCTTCTTGCACGCGACCACCGATGCCGCACGTCAGTGATTTACATACATTCATTACGGGGATCATCATGTGGCTGCAAGAGACAACGACATCCGAGCGACGCACGCTCACGGCGACCTTCACCGGCTATGCGGTGGATGGTTTTGATTACATGATCTACACCTTCCTCATCCCCACGCTCTTGGCCGCGTGGAGCATGAGCAAGGCCGAAGCGGGCTACATCGCCACCGGCGCCCTGCTGACCTCGGCCATCGGCGGCTGGGCCGCAGGCGTGCTGGCCGACCGCTATGGGCGAGTGCGCGTGCTGCAATGGACGGTGCTGTGGTTTGCGCTCTTCACCTTCCTCTCCGGCTTCACCACGTCCTTCGGCGAACTGTTCTTTACCCGTGCGATGCAGGGCTTCGGCATGGGTGGCGAATGGGCCGTGGGCTCGGTGCTGATCGCCGAAACCATCTCGGCCCGCCATCGCGGAAAGGCTTCTGGCCTGGTGCAGAGCAGCTGGGCGGTGGGCTGGGCGGCTTCGGCGCTGGCGTTCTGGGGCGTCTATGCGGTGCTGCCGCCGGAGACGGCGTGGAAGGTGCTGTTCTGGATCGGCGTGCTGCCGGCCCTGCTGACGCTCTACATCCGCCGCGCCATCAGCGAACCGGAGGTCTATCTGGCGACCCAGGCCCGGCTGCGCGAGAGCGGCCAGCGCGGCAACTTCCTGCGCATTTTCCATCGCGACCTGCTGCGCACGACGCTGCTGGCCAGCCTCCTGGCGACCGGCATGCAGGGGGCGTATTACTCGGTGACGACCTGGCTGCCGACCTTCCTGAAGACCGAACGCCACCTGTCGGTGCTGGGCACCAGTACCTATCTGTTGGTGCTGATCGGCGGGTCCTTCTGTGGCTACCTGACCTCGGCCTGGCTGTCGGACACCATCGGCCGCCGCCGCTGTTTCATGCTGTTTGCGGCCATGGGGATCGTGCTGGTGCTGAGCTATACGCAGCTGATCATTACCGATGCGTGGATGCTGGCGCTGGGTTTTGTGCTGGGATTTTTCCTGTCGGGGATTTTTTCGGGGATGGGAGCTTATCTGTCTGAACTGTTTCCCAGCGATGTGCGCGGTTCGGGACAAGGATTCTGCTACAACTTCGGGCGTGCGGTCGGGGCGATCTGCCCGGCGCTGGTGGGCTATCTCAGCAACAGCCTGCCGCTGGGGCAGACCATCGGGTGGATTGCGGCGGGGTGTTATGGGCTGGTGATCGTGGCTTGCCTGATCTTGCCGGAGACCCGGGGCAAGGAGCTGGAGGCGGTGGTGGCGGCGTCTTGAAGGAAGGGGCGATGCATGCCCTGCCGGATGCCGTGTTGGCTACAGACCGTGGGGCCTTTTCCGGTGTCTTTGGCCAAGGCGGGCGCACGTTTGGAACAGGGCACGCTCCGCTTAAACGATCAGTGGCACTGGCACGGCTGGAAGCAGCATCAGTTGGTCATGGCAGGCGCGCGCGAAGTCAATGCTCGCAGGACCTTTGACCGGAGGAAATACAGACCGGCAACAAGGGAATAGATAGCAAATCCCCCGAGCAACATGATGGAGGCGATCGTTCCGTCAGACCGGATCGCCGACCAGCCGGCAAGTAGTGTACTGAGCAGATAGAGGATGCCCAGCATGTAACGCGCAAAGCGAGAGCCACTAAGCAACCATGCAAACAAGCCGCTGAACAATATCATCCGTCCAAGACTCTTGCCGAGAGGAGCACCGGCTATCAAGGCAAGAATCTCGACCAAAAAACTGATGCCGAATATCAGTCCAAGTATTTTCATTGACGCATTTCTCTTCAAGCTATTCCTCATTGTTAAAGTTCTATTCGAGCCGATTACTCAGTCGTACCACGGCGAAATCATTGCACCAAAAAGAAACGCAGTCACCGAAACAGCGGTCAGCAAAACTGGAGATATCTTTTCCGGTGAAACACGCAGTCTCGTCAGGAGAAAAGCCCTGACATTCAGAAGGAGAACTCCCGGCAATATGGCGATGGCCGGATACAGAATCACACCCCACCCTACTTGCGCAGCTTCATTCAAAAGCGCCACCCCGAACAATACGAATAACGCCGGTGCAAAGGGCAATACGATGTCTGAGGGAAGCAAGGTCTTGTGTTTCCGGAGATATCGCCACGGTGCGATGAGTGCTGTCAGGAATGCCAAGAGCGTCACAGCGAGAAAGATGTATGTCAGCGTCATTTTTATATTTCTTCGAAATGGCTGTTTCTATCCGGATGCAGCCCTAACGCTCCAATACCTGAACGTCGGCCTTCTCTCCCGAATCAAACAACTGTGCGAATTCGATCACCTCTGCAAGGGACTCATCGATATGAGAAGTAGTCGTAATGAAATGAGACTCAGCTGACCCTTGATCCAAGCCTATCCAGTCCAACGCCTCCTCCCATTTGTCGGCATCAGCCCCCAAGACGCAAAAGAGCCTGATACCATCACTGCAAAGCCGGCGAAGGAAATCCTCATCTCGCTCAGGAACATAGCCGGATCGGGATAGAAGAACAATTTTCTTAGAATAGGTCATCCTGGATTACTTTTTCTACTCCTGGCAGATTGCTGACCTGGTACGCGGCACATCTGTATCGTCTACGACTTGGCTACCGCACATTGAGATTCAGCAAGGTGCGATTCAGTCTTTCAAAATCAAGAGGTAGAGGCACATCGCTGATGCAGTTCGGATTGCATCTGAAGTCGCGGTCATTCATCTGGAGCCAAACACTAAACATGGCTGAATCCCTTTCCAGAACCTTTTCAACCTTGACAGCAATATCCTGCCAAAGCTTGGCATCGTGATTGTTAGAGCAAACGAATATCGAACGGTCCTCACCCTCTCGTCCCGAATAGTAGCTTACAGTCGCCCTGTCAGATTCCCATCTAATCGCCGTTTCATCCTTGATCCTGATTTTCAAGTCGGGCCCGATGACATCTTGAAGATCGGTTCGAATTTTGCCCGCCATGCGGGCGGGCACTGACGCCCTGAAGTTCATGCAAGTTGGCGTTTCTTCGATTCTGAACGCCGTGTAATAAAGCGTCGCCCCTACTACCAAGGCCAGCAGGACAACGACAAGAAATGCACCCGCTCCCAGCTTGATGAATAGTTTTCGTGACAATGAGCTCATGGGCATCTTGCTCTTCCTTGTTTGATCGCCCTGAAACGAACGTTAATCTGCTTGTTCGACGCTCACTGCTGACCAGTAGCAGATCTCAGGAATGGCATTTTCCTCTTCAGATATTTCAAGCGCTTTCAAAAGGCTCACTTCGATCGCATCCATCCAAAAAGAAGATAGCAAAAGCCATTGATGACGCCGATCAAAATTGCACCGATTTCCAGCGCGACCAGAAACTGATTTACGCCAAAATAGAAATTTATAAAGTGCAGGATAAAGGCCACGGCCGTCAAAAAGATGGCCAAGGAAAATTGAATTTTGAATCTCCTGGAATACTTTGTCATAGCTGATCTGCCGTTTCTTTCCAACTGGTTCGCCTGCTCTTGATAGCGGGCATTAGGGCCTATCCCAACGTCCTTCGCGTGGAAGGTCGGCATCTGGCCGGAAGCGGGCGTCCATTAAGTCAGATTTCATTCCGAGCTCCCGTCTTCACGCCAATACTTCCACTCACCGGATTCGACTCCGTGCGCATACTGGCCCTCTGCTGCCAATTGACCATTCTTATGAAAATCGCGCCAAGTGCCGTGCTCATGGCCGTCAACATAATTCCCTTCGGACTGCAGCTCGCCCGATTGATAGTAGGCGCGGAAGAGACCGTGCCTAAGCCATCTTGAGCCATCTTTTGAAAGATAGCGAGAATACCGAAACTTCAATTCGCCAGTCTCGTAAGGAATTTCTGCGATGTTCAGTTCCGACATGGTTTTGATCGTTAATGGATCGGGGGCTTACTCAGAGTTTTTCCGGCTATTTCTTCGCTCTATATTCTAACCAACGTCCGCTCCTGGCCGATTGCGGCCGAAACGAATTTTGATTTGCATTGCCTCTTAATCCGCGGCCATTATCATCTACCTCTGTCAGGTATCGCCCCTTTATAAATAAAACCGGTCAATTGCATTCTCGAAACAAACTCTACGTGAGCTTCTCGAAATCTGCCTTATAGACCTCGAGGATAGTTGAGCCGACCAGTTCGTACTCACCCTCCATGTGATGGTGGAACGCTATGATCTCCCCCGGCCGTTTCCAATTGATACCCCAGGCCTCATCAGCGCTTGACAGGCCAAAAAAGACGAAGGGTTTAATATCAAATTCCGGCCGAAATCCCTCCCACTCCATCCAGAGCGAGGTGGTGACACCAACTAATTCGTCCAGAGGTAGTAGATACGAAGAATTACCAATGCTTTCCCTGAATCCGTCAGCTTGCATGTACAGCACCTTCAGTTCCTCGGGCAGTCGAATGCCGAGATCAACCTCTGCACTTTCAATTGCAGCTGCAGATGAAGGCGCGCTAAAACGCCAGCCTGGAAATTGTTCTTTAATCATTTCTCTATTCGCCTTTACCTGAATCAATATATGTCGCCGCAGACGATATCCTCTTCTGGCCGGTTACGGACGAATCTACTGGCGAACGATTGAAAGTCATCTGCTATTCGGATGGCGGCCTCAGGCGCCATTCCAATTAGTGGCAGCATGTAGACAGAGCCTTGTTCATCAAAGGCCAGCACTTCCCCGCCGCCATCTCCCGCAAAAGCAACGAAGCCGGGCGCGTACGTTTCGATTTCAATATCAGAATTGCTTCCAGGAATTTCGTCCTTAGCCCAGAGGACAATGTAGCCTGGGCGGGCCTCATCGACAGTGAACCCTTCGAACAAACCATTTTCTTGAATGTAGTCGAAATAGCTGCTTGGTATCGACGGAAGCATATTATCTAGCCCATTACTTTTGAACGTCGGCTTCTGGCCGAAAGCGGATTCAATCTGCCCCTAGCTCGCAGTGCATTGGCTCTTACTGCGGCGTTTCAGGTGGCAAGCAACGGAAATGGCCGCAAAGCTTCCTAACACCAAGAAGCATACCGTTGCAACTTGATCCATGAACGGTGATATTGAACCCATGAAGCCTGCTGTCTTATCAATGCCATTTGAATAAGGCCATGGATAACCGAGCTCACAGACACCACCCCAAAAATATCGATCCACTGCATGGCTGATAGCAATGGCAAGAAGTAAAAACAGAAAGGCCTGAGCGCGAATAGCTATAGGCTTTGCAAAGAAAAACAGAGCACTCGCCAACAAAACAAGAATAGCCGTCCCGAAGTGCAAGACTAGCTCAGTGTTGGTGGAAAAGAAAACCACTAGCAGGCTTACTACAAATACGCCAACGCTCTTAAGAAAAATAACCAAGGTTTTCAACATTGGAAGCTATCCAGATTGTGATTTGTGCGACTGATTTTTCCGTGTGAATTCAAATTACCCTGACGTCCAACTTGTGGAATGATGCATCATTACGGTTGCCAAACGAGCCAGATTCCCACGACGAAGGAGCGTCCACTTCTGGCCGGTTACCGCCATTGCGGATGCAGCCCTAACGCTCCGATACCTGAACGACCGCCTTCCCCTCTGTATCAAACAACTGTGCGAATTAGCTCACTTCTGCAGGAGACTCTTCGATATGAGAAGTGGTCGCAATGGTATGAGGCTCAGCTAGCGCTTGATCCACGCATATCCAGTCCAAGGCCTCCTCCCATTTTTGGGCATCAACCACCGATACGCAAAAGCGGCTGAAGGAAATCCTCATTCCGCTCAGGAAAATAGCCGGGTCGGGATAGAAGAACGATTTTCTTTGCATAGCTCATCATGGATTACCTTGCGTGTTCTTAGCCGAGAGCAGACATCCCTTATTAAATAATTTAGTTCTTGTTGGCCAACTCGATTGAGTCGTCAAAGTCTTTGAGGATCGTGAGAACGCTATTGTTATTCCGGTATTTCCTGCGCAAGCTACTCAAGCGACGATCTGTCCCGGTGCAGTATTTTTTCGTCATTTTGAAGAGGAATTCTCTTCTCCCTTTCACTTCAGGCTCATCACCGACGTCCCACGGCTCGCTTCGAAAATGATCGCATGCTTTCCTTGTGTCGACGAAAGAACTAACGTCCTTAGGAATAGACTGCGCCGAACTATTGATGCTGGAAATCAATGCCAGGACTATGAACGCGATCTTCGATGCAATCAAGCCGACCTCCTCTATAGAACATGCTCGCTCCTGGCCCATCGAGGAAATCAGATTAGTTTCCCTCGACGCATACTTGTTGATGCCAGAGAGCCAACGTTGGCCATCGTTCGTCTGTAACTCCATTGTGAGACCAATAAACGATGCTCCCATCCGGCGTGATACAGAAATAGTCGCCGTTATCTTCAACGAATGGCAAATATTGGCGTGGCACGCCGATATCGTTTCATGCAGTCTCTGCAATCTCAATCAAATCGCAATAACCGGAGCCAGGCAAAACAACGGCAGCATCAAATAACGCATTAGCCACGTTTCCACCATCTCGTAAAAACTTCCGATAGTCTGGGTGAAACTTGATTCCAAGACGGTTTTCAGCCGCATCAATTTCCAGATCTGTTGGTGCCCGAAACGGGCTGTCGACTAAGTTTTCTGTCATAGCGCGCGGTATAAAAAAATGACCGTTTCTGGCCGAATGTGGACACTATAGATTCGACAACAAAGCCCTAGACTCATCAGAGACGCCCACCTCGTGACGCTCGTGCTTTTAGTTCAAGAATCCATGGATTATGTGCGTTATCCAGACACCGTCTTATTGGCCAACCTGGCGCAGTTTCTATTAAATGCATGATCGAAAAAGCTAGGCCATAGCAATTGTCATCACCAAAGAGCGCGAGCAGCGCTTCAGCTTCTTCATCACGGATAGGGCGCTCGATTGCACGATACGCCTCGTCAAGTTTTCTCAATATGTCATCGCTAGCATCCTCCTCGCTTGGAAGCCGCCCTAACTCGACAAGGTTCTGAATTTCTTTTCTCATCTTCATTCTCACAGTACGTGAGCCAGCTTCCGTCCGCTTCTGGCCGGCAGCAGAGATGGCTGCCTGTAAATATGGACCTAATCGCACATAACGTCAGTAGCGACGATGACCCAATGCCTTGCCGGTCTATCTATCTCAAAGCTGGAACTGCACGGCCCACCATCAGAGAATGCAATTTCAATTCCTCCTGCGTACAGACGTGAGACACGAACGTCCCAAGCTTTTCTCCTCACAAGAACAATAGTAGCGCCTGCCACCTGAACTGCTGCAAAGTGCCCATGCTCATCATATCTTTCAGTATCTACGCTACGGATTGTTTCCGCAGTATGCGAAATTACGTACTGGTAGGACTGATAATTGTCTCCGCATAGCATTTCATGCGCCAGACGCGAGGCAAGCGCCGGTTCATGATTTGCGGCAAGAACATGTATTTCGGCCTCTATCCGCTGGCGCTCAGAGAAAACGCAAGCATTTTGATATCCTTGAAATCTGTCATTAAAGGGGGCTGGTTTTATTGGGAAAGTGTGTGCGTAGGCAGATGAAAAAAGGTTGAGCGCAGACAGAATTAGTGTCGTGATGGCTGGGCGATATCTTTTCATTTTTTGGCAATCCTGGTTAGCCACGACCATTATGGCCTCATTGCCAACGATGGCCATTTTGTCTTCTTCTGGCCGACAGCAGTTCTAAAATCACTCAAATATTCCTCTAGATGGATGACTATCTATTTCGCAATCGAAACCGGTATGTCGCCCAGGTATTCTTTCTGCTCATAAGATCCCTTTGTTGCTAACCCTTCTGAGGTATCTGCATTGGGGTATATCTCGACTGTTTGGCGAAGCACTGGTTTATATCCACGAAAGATATGGGCCCGCATTGCATGCAATCTTTCCGAAATCCGAATTCGCCTGGCCCTGAGTTCGGAGGACCAAGTACATATCTGAAATGAATGGGCTATCTCATCAAGGTCAACGTTAGCTCCATGGTCAAGCAGAAATTCAAGGACATCAAATCATCGATTACGGCAATCGTCTCTGAACTTCCCTTCTGTAGAAGACACGGAAAATCAGATAGGCCAGGAAAATGAGCACCATTAAAAACAGGCAGAACGGCCAGATGCTGAAGGTGCCAAGGACAAGCACGCCAGGCTCTCCAACTATCCGGTAATGCTGTCCATCCCGCGGTTCTGGTATGGAGAAGATTCCCAGATATGAGTCCAGAACGAAGTAGCAAGCGTAACTTGCCACAACGGTAGAAACGAAATAGATCCACGGACGTGAAAGCCTGCGCCAGAAAAGCGCTGCGGCTACTGCAGCACAGAACAGAGGAAGCACCATTATCAACATGGTTTCCCATCCCATCTGGTCCAGCAGCATCAATATGGCAAGGCCGATGGTCAATATCGTGAGAGCAGATCCTGTCGCCAAGGAGGAATTCTTCATGGAATCATTTGAATGAGGTACTGCTTGTCTACCAGGTTCGCTCCTGGCCGCTTGCGCACTTCGGCTATTTGATCCCGACGGTTCCCCAACCATCGTAGTAACCATGATAGCTGGCGGCCAAGGCTGAAAGGTCGCGCGTTATCGCTTGCATGGCACCGATCTCCGGCGCCATTTTTCGCTTCGCATGCACCTCCCACAGCGTTCGCTTGGGGACCTCTCCAATACCGGCGATCTGATAACCGCGAGCTCGAAGATGGTCGGCTGCTGCCACTGCATCGCTCTCCTGGCCGAAGACAAGAAAGAAGTCGATGTCGTGTGTCTTGGTCAAATCTGCGCCGTGACGCTGCAGGTTTTCGATCACCCGAGCATCCTGTTGTTCAGCAATTGAAGTCTGGGCTGCCGCAGGAAAGACCGTAAGCGATGCGCCTGCCAATAGCGAACATGGAAGCAAATGAATCAGTTTCATCATCTTTTCAAAGACTTGGGACTCGGTGCGCCCTTGGCCAATTACGGACCTCGTAGCCTGTATCGGGATCGGTGACATCATTCGCATTCAGCTTGAGCATTTCGCCTTCGCTTTCAAATCATTCACACCTTCCCTGAAACTTGCATATTCCGGAGGCAAGATAATCTTCTCGGACGGATTGCGCCGAATCCGCTCCTCTTCAGCGCGCAGGCTCTCATCAAATGCAGCGCAGCCTTCACTTCTATTGCCTTGCACCAGATTTGTCAGCCCAATGTTCAAATAGAGATTGGGAAGAATATCGACCAATTTATTTTCTTTCGCAAGGGTAGTGGCTCGCTTGAAATAGAGCAATGCGCCGCTCAAGCGAGTACCGAAGCTGACATCCTTGTCCTTGAATCCATACTGCATGTAATGTTGCTTTGAACGGCCTACCGCTTGCGACCTCAAGAACAGCCCATAGATACGCTGTCCCTCGACCATCCCCGCGACATCATGTTTTTGCTCATAAATGGAGATCGCCTCGACGATCAGTGGTTCGGCGGCAACGGCCGGTCACGATTCTCGAAGAGATCCTGGGCGATTCGCAATTTGCGCGCAGGATCGTCAACTTGCGGAACCAATGCCGCAGTACATGACGCCAAAAGCAGGATAGTTGCAAAAGCAATGCTTGTTGAGCGAAGCATCAAATGCATCCATGTTAGGTTATTTCTCAAAGTGAACTCCTGTCCGATTGCCGCTGCCTGTCATTACTTTCAAGCGTCACCGCTTTAATCCACAGGGCAATTTCATTTTGCACCACTGAGTCCGCATCTAGCGGAAATCAGGCCGGCTACTCCGATTGCCTGACCGTCTTCCCGAAGGCTGGCAATCCCAGCGAAAGGGCCTGCTGATAGAAACTCTCCTCCGTGAAACTTGAGACAAATGGCAGTGCGATGCGATTCACTATCGACTCTCGTCCATCATTCCGCGATGACCTGTCCGTCCACTCATGGCAAGACATACGGCTTGCCGATCAACTGGGTCTCAAAAAGACGGAACACGGCCTTGGACGTATCAAGGTCAGGATATTGCTGTTTGACTTTGTCCAGATATTGCGTGAAGTCAGCACGTGTCTCCGGATAGAAACGCCAAGGCATGGGGGCCTGCACGCAATCAAGCGCGAAGTGTCCCACGTAGACGATCTCCCCGGCACCGACCTTGAAACTCCCTACCTTGGAGCGCCCATCCTGAAACAGGCTCTTGCGGTCACCGCTGAAATGCGCTGTTTGCGTCATGGAACGTGCCACATGAATCAGATAGAGACTGAATTCATACTCCCCGGGATCAACCAGGAAGGCGTAATTGGAAAAGGGAATTTGCTGCGCATTGCCCGATTCCGAGCCCTGAATGACCAGTTCGGGACGCTGGCTCAAAGGCCGGGTGCCTGGCTCGATCTTGTCAAAACCCAACAACTGCAACTGTGCATAGTCGTTGCGGCCGCAGCCCCAGCTGCGTCCCCAGTTGGCTGAAATCAGCACGACACCCTTGGTGCCTGCTGCCTGCTCCTGCGCCGCGCTGGTGAAGGGCTGCGCGGGCTCGGCCTGGGCCGGGTATGCCAGCAGCAGGCAAGTAGCCGCGGTGATGGGCAAGAGCCAGTTTCTGGCCGACCTTCCGGATATCGTTTTCCACAGCTTCATGGATTCCCCTTTTTCTTTGTTTATCTCAAGTTCACTGTGCAGCTGATGACGCCGCATTCTGTCAGATTATTCTTTTTTGGCGCAACGTGATGACAAGACCGATCGCTCCAGAACGTCGCTGACTTTTCGAATCGCTTCCGGCGTACAGTTTTCTGCATTGGGCGTTGACGATATCTTTGCCGGCTGACGTGTGAAGCTTCGGTAAGCAAAGACGACCATGATGGCCACTGCAATGACTGCGATGGCCAGATTCGCGCGCGGTTTCAAATCAAGACTCCTCGTTGATCCTGAAAAACCAGCGATGATACCGTGCGTGAGTACTCTTGGTCCGCAACGACTGCTCATGAGAGCGCGAAGAGCTTGTCCGCGATACTGCTCTGACCAGCCAAGATGTCGTGCTGTCCACTCATCTACTTCAGATGCATCTACATTGGAAGGCAATGCGTCCAGCTTGAATTGCTTCCACATCACCTATGCTGATGTCCACAACGACCACCATAGCCAGCAGCAGCCACCGCCCTCCTCCGGCCCCTCCTGGTTAGCTCCCAACTTTTTTGCTCATCCGATTCTTTCTTGGCCAAAGTTTTGTAGGCGGCTCGTCATTCCAGGTTAAAGGTGACAGCCTGCTTCTACAGGTGGACGCGATCACGCTCCCTCAGCCGCCCAAGTAATCTCTGAACACTGTGGCTCTTCGGAACTGAAGACACTCAGGCAACCGTTACCTGTTACCACCATCCATTCGCGAGCATCGAGCTCCGAATCCTGGAGCAGTTTTTCTTCCGACAGCCAACCGCCATCAATCACCTCGATGAGATGAGTGCCGCGCGGAAATCCTTTGGTATGGACATAGCGATGCAAATCCAATCCATCCAGAAAGCGAAACCCTGCCACCGGAGCCTGAAAGACAATTCTGATGCCGCGGACCATATCCCCGTCTGATGAGCAAGCAACGTTGACGACCAGCTCACCTTGGGCATCCAGGACCAGTGATGAGATATCGGAATTCGATTGAACGCCGCTAGCCGGCAAAAGCGCGCGAGCCGTGAAGTGGTTGGATTTCATTTGAGTCGCTCACATGGTCAGGCGAAATAACTGACAGGGTCGAAGTTCTCTGATTGTGCGGGGTCACATACGCAGGCACGCTTACCGGCCATCAAGAACAGGAAGCTGTTCCATCGATTCCACCTGAATTGACTGGCATCGGAATGTTCCTTTCAGACCCCACGAGGATTCGATGCTTACGTTCGCTGCCAACGTATCCGACATGGCGTCCACAGCGATCTCGATAGAATGAATGACATTCTGGCCATTGAAGTCAGACATGACAAGTTCCTCTATCCCCTTGAAGACGAGATGAACAAGAAGATTTTTAGACAGCTTCAAGTGATACTGCGCAGTTCCCAGTCCAATCTGCTCATGTCGCCGGACGTGAATGCTCAGGCGAAGTGATGAACTCCCTTCCGTACCGGGGCCGGCCTCTCGCTGAAGAAGAACTGCAACGACTTCATCATCATGAAAAGACGGCCATTCTCCCAGTTCAACAAGCAGTTGCTCTGAACCATCGATGAAATAAAGAATGTCTGCTTTTGCGTTCATTGTTATGAATACAGCGCGAAACGCCGAGTCTGCATCCTGCGGAATTCAGGCCGGCTACTCCAATTGCTTGATCGTCTTCCTGAAGGCTGGCAATCCCAGCAAACGGGTATGCCGATAGAAACTCTCCTCCGTCATGGGTCCTGTAACGCTGATAGCTGGATCAGCGTAGAGACTGTCTTTTCCAATCTCCAGGAAGAAATACTGCACGATTTTCCTATCGTTGTCTGGATGCCGTTTCGCGACGATGTAGCGCTCATCCCAACCTACTGCGAATACCGTCTTCTGAATTCTGCCGATACAGTTTCCCCCGGGTAGCTCGTAACACAGGTACATATCCTCCTGGCTGTCGAGATGGGCCAACAGGTAGGGGCCGACCAAGCGCTCATCTGAAGAACCACATCCAGCCAGCAGAAACATGAGAGCCACTAAAGCAAAGAAGTTAAGCCCCTTGCGATTTATCACCATGGTTGATCTACCGTCTCTTTCAATCGGGTCCTGCCTGTTCATGGTCGACCCGCTCAGGAGGCAGCACTCGCTCGTGTCGGCGTCCACAGCTTCACAGGGCGCAATTCGCGTTTTGCTGCTGGCCAGATGTAGACCGAATATAAGTCTTCGGCGGGCTCCCATTCATTCTGAACGGTATCTGCTCCGCTGATCAGGTAAATGAAGCCATAAGACCCGGGCGCGATCTCCAGTCGAGACGCGTCCTTGAAGTTCTCTGTGCAACCCAGCGCCAGGAGTTTTCCTGTGGGAGAGGCGAATGCACCTTCTACCCCGTGGTCGCATTCGTCCAACTGGATCTCGGGAGGCTCGTCGACAACACGCAGCTCAACTTGCACATCAACATTTCTCAGGGTTCCAAAAGACAACGCTGTTTCGCCAGCGGCGACCATCATGCCAACGGGTGCACCGCGCCAAAGCTCGCCGAAATCATCCTTCGATTCTTCATCCTGGACGATGAACTGAAAATAGTCCGCAAAAATGGGCCATCGATATTTCGCCATGTTTCCCTCTTGATGTCTCGCTATTTCCGAACTGACTCTCCACGCGAAAATTGAGGAGAGGACAGCCTCGATTGCAGTGTCCTGCAAATATCGAAGACGGCTACCGGCCCATAGCGAAGATGGCGACCCCATCAGCTAACAGCCAACAGCCAACAGCCAGGTTTTTCACTTGCAGATTTGCGCGAGAATTTCCTCGACTTCCGGGGTGATCTCCTTCCGGGCTGCGTAGGCTCCCTTGTCCAAAGGGGGAAAAGTCACCCAGATTTTCAACATGCGACGGCCCATCGGAACACCCCAGATGGCCGTCACAAAATGCTCTCCCGTTCTCTTGTCTTTCCAGAGGAAGCCCAGATCCATGCTGGCCATACCCTGCCCGCCCACGTTCAGCGTCCCACGCTGGGAATAAAACATCAACACTCCCTCGTGCAAGGATCTCACGCCAGAGACGGACTGCGCCATATCCTTGATGTCATCGTCCCTGCTGTCTCCTTCCCGGTCCATCAGGAAGATAGTGAAGTCAAGATAAGGATCTCGGCGAGTGTAACCGGACAGCATGGTATTTCGGGACGCCCTCGCTTGAACCAGGAATTCCGGAGGATATTCCACTGCCGTAAAACCTGTGGTCGAAGCTGGCGGGCAGATTTCAGCCTCGCCGGACGCGCTCTTGCACGAATCGCATTGCACGGCCGCCTGAGCCAGATTCCAGCTCAAGAGCATTTGTACCAGGATGACGATGGCTAAAGCTGGCTTGAATATTTTCTTCATGCGCCGTGTATGGGCGGAGGAGTGATTGGACATTGCTTATCAGCACAATAAATTTGAATTCAGATTGGTGGTGCGAAAACGCCGGATTCAGCACTTGAGGGAGTGCGCTGCTTCACTTCCTCACACTGCAGTAGTTCGAAACGGACGCATTTTTAGACCCAACAGAATGCCTTCATCAATTATGCCCGCAATTGGCCGCTAGTTGCCTTTCAGCGCAGTTGAAATGTCGTGCCACAGTCTTTCTCGTTCAAATCTCTTCGGCATGACATAGGCTGGCGATGCAAGCTCTTCCAAGAACAATTCTTGAAGGAGGGACGATAATTTTCCGGGTGGATGTTTGAGAACGATTTCTGGGTCGACCGGAACGGCGATTCCGACAAAACGAACTGTTTCACCAGTCGACATGTGTTTAAAGCGCCCTGACCGGTTATTCGCGAAGCAGTAACGCTCATTCTCCATTGGGTCGGAATCCACCGACACGAAGAACGCGACAAATAGGTCTATTCCTGTGCCGTATTGGTTTGGTTCAATGATCGGACAAAGTCTGTCCTCCAGCACGGTTGTTATGCCGCTAATCAGCGCCCCTACTTCCGAGGAAGTGATACTTGTAATTCGAAGTTGCATGGCAAATGAGAATTTCTGCTTTTGGCCGATTGCGGACCTTAGTTTTTTGATTTTATTGACTGCACCTTTTCTATCTCTTCTTTCCGCTTTCGATATTCGGCTATATCTATCCGGCCATCTACCAAGGCGGCGACATCGGGATCAGAGTGCGAAGAAAATTGCTTCAATGCGGTTTTGAATCTAGAACCTACCCTTAATAGCCAAACGACAAAGAATATGAGCGCCAGCCCTAATAGGTTGCGATAAGACAATGTTGTCTTTGCGACGATTTCTGGAGCAAAAAAGATAAGCAGCCATGCAATACAGAACGCTGCCAAATCCCAATATTTTTTGAGCACGAGATTTCCCCCCCTCTCCCGGTTTGAATCCATGTTGAGCGGCGGCTTCTGGCCGAAAGCGGATTCAATCTACCCCTAGCTCGCAGTGCCTTGGCTCTTACTGCGGCGTTTCAGGTGGCAAGCAACGGAAATGGTCGCAAAGCTTCCTAACACCGAGAAGCATACCGTTGCAACCTGATCCATGAACGGTGATATTGAACCCATGAAGCCTGCTGTCTTATCAATGCCATTTGAATAAGGCCATGGATAACCTAGCTCGCAGACACCGCCCCAAAAATATCGATCCACTGCATGGCTGATAGCAATGGCAAGAAGTAAAAAAAGAAACGCCTGAGCGCGAATAGCTATAGGTTTTGCAAAGAAAAAAAGAGCACTCGCCAACAAAACAAGAACAGCCGTCCCGAAGTGCAAGACTAGCTCAGTGTTGGTGGAAAAGAAAACCACTAACAGGCTTACTACAAATACGCCAACGCTCTTAAGAAAAATAACCAAGGTTTTCAACATTGGAAGCTATCCAGATTGTGATTTGTGCGGCTGATTTTTCCGTGTGAATTCAAATTACCCTGACGTCCAACTTGTGGGCGAAGCAGGTGATGGGATGAGAGTCTTTGACGATGCGTCAATCCGTAATCACCGCCACGTTTTGAGAGTCTGCAAACAACCAAGTCATAACGGAAAGTCCTCATTACTAATTTTAATGGGCTTCTTGCCTAAGAGATTTTATACGTCCACTCTCCGCTACTAGTCCGCTTCTGGCCGATTGCGGACTTTGAATCAACCATCGCTGCACCATGTATTAGATCGTCAGCATCTGACGGCTTTCGGCCATACTTCCACAACTCAACATTCGCAATATTCCAGCTTTATTCCGCGCAGCTCGAGATAAATGGCGTGTTCCTTATCCCATTGTGGAGAAATATAAAAACATGACCGCAGTGTTTGCATGTTCTCGTCCCGAATGACGACAATATCTCTCACCATAAGATAGGGCGGCAGCTCATCTTTTTTCAGATTTTCTGGAACGTCACGGGAAGCAAGCCATTCCAAATTTGCATCGAAGCCCCGATAGTGTTCATAGACTTTATCCAATAATTTATCGGGATGTGCTTGCATGAATGAGACTAATCTTTCAGCTTCATTCACCATCCGCAAATCTGGCTCGCCAATATCCGGGCGAAGTTCGACGGCAAATAAACCCAATACGCTTGAAATTAAAACCGGGTGGACCCAAAAATCGAAAGCGTACGGCCCTCGTGGTGCTTTAACAAATTCGTAGAGCTGAAAAATTCCTGGCATGTGGTCCGATTATTGAATGTCTGCTACTGGCCGGAGCGGACAAGTGACACTGCGTCAGTTTCAAGAAGTCCTGCTCCAAGGTATCACCTGCAAAACGAGGGCCGGCATCCCAACTGCGGTGGCATAAATATGGAAGAACCAAGCTTCATGTTGGTGATTCTTCCTGCGCCCAATCATCTGGACCAGACCTGATGTCATCCAGCGTCGCGGCAGGTTTTTCTCGCAACTTCTTGCGCATGGCTGCGGCGCTACCTGAGGCTTCCCTGAGCGCGCGGGCAGCGTGCAAAATCAGATTCTCGGCCTCATCATCGTGCACAGACCCATGCTTGATCAATTCAGCGCACACCAATGCGCTTCGACACTGTTCGTACAAACCTAACTTATCCAGATCTCGTTTAGCCGCCTCGAGGCTTTCTTAACCATTTCGATTCCGTGAGGAATGAACTCAGGATTCGTTCCTCTGCGATAGCTGCTGACGGCACCCAATGCGTAATCAAGATTTTTCTCTAGCTCACGCAGTTCTTTCTTACCCATCCCCTATTTTCCTTTTTCAATGGCCCCGGGCCAAGTCCATCATCAAGCGTAACGGATACGCCCTGGCGAAATTCCCAGAATGCATTGCCAGAGAAATCAGCCGACAAGGCTCACCATGCCTGATGCTCCATCCACTGCCGAACGCCGGTGTGTTCGTCAAACAAATGCCGCTGATTGTCGGGCAGGCGGCTTCGTTGAACACGCAAGGTGAAGCCACCATATAACTTGCCTTGATCGTTTACAAACCAATCGTAGACATCTGCACGTCGGAAGTGCACATATTTTCCGGGTGGATACCAATCATGGAGTTCAGCAGGTACTTCGAAGATGATTCCAAAGAACGCATCCCCATCGTCTGGATCAGCTTCGGCGATATTCACCCAAAGGAAGAGGAATCGCTCCTCTCCAAGCTTCTTGGATGCTACCGGATCTTTGAAACGAAGTTTCACGCAACATGCGGGGACTTTGCCCTCACGCACGAATGAATCCAGTTGGTCAAATGTTGCTGCAGCCGATTGGTAGGCGACTTGCATCTCTGTATCGCCATCGTGTGTTCGCGTGAATAAGGGTTCTTTCGATGAACGCCTGAAGACGTCTTTGATTTTTCCCCACATAGGCCTTCCCCTTTTTGATTCTTGTAATGCGCTCTGCGAATTTATTATTGAAGAAAAGTATTGCTGACTATAGCAGGGCTTGTTTCAACGCTCCCTTCTGGCCGGAGGCGGATTTCGGATGGGAACCATCCATAGCGTCGCCTCTGGAAATTGAGCGCTGCTCCACGCAGCATCCTGAACTGCGATGCATCGAGCGTGTGCAGCATCTGGCGGACGATGGCCCCGCTCTACGCGGTCAACTGCCAGGGGGCAAGGCTTGCCCACGGCGCAAGCGCGCTGTCTTCAATGGATGCGATGAAATGAGAAAGATGCGCGGTAGTCATGATGCTCGGGCTGAACGATCGATGAGAAATCCCATACAAAACAGAAAATGTTTCCCCAACCGCAGAGAGCGACATTGAAGCAAAGTCAGCTCGCCAGCGCCGCGCCTATCCCCAACGTCCTCTCAAAATGCCCCACCACCGCCCGCACCTTGGCCGAATGCTCCCGGCTGCGCTGCCACACGATATGCAGAGGCAAGCCCTGCGTCACATGCGCAGGCAGGATAGCCACCAGACTGCCCTCGCGCAAGGCCTGCTCCACCACCCAGGTCGCCAGCTGCGCAACGCCCAAACCCGCCTGCACCGCCGCTACCTGCGCCTCGGCCTGTCCGAGGATGATGCGTCCCTCTACATGCTGCCGCACCACCGGCTGGTCGCCCTCCTTGATGAGCCACGGGCTGCTGCTGCCATCCGCGCGCGCATACAGCACCGCATCATGTGCCTGCAATTCCTGCAGCGAGCGCGGCTCGCCACGGCGGGCAAGATAAGACGGCGCAGCACAGAACACCAGTTCTTCATGACCGAGGCAGGTGTAACCCAGCGTGGCCGGCCAGACATCGCCGCCACCGATGCGGACCACCACATCAAGCCCCTCTTCCACCAGATCCACAAAACGATCCGTGAAGGACACCTGCGGCGTGACCTGCGGATGCTTCTCCGCAAAGGCCAGCAGCGAAGCCATCCCGCGCAGGCGGCCAAAGGTGGCTGGCATGTCCACGCGCAGCCGTCCCGAGGGCGCAATCTCATCCGAGGCCAGCATGTCCTCGGCGCTCTTCAACTCATCCAGCACACGCACGCAGACCTGGTAGAACGCATCGCCCGCATCAGTCAACTCAACGCGCCGCCGGCCTCGCTGCAACAGCGGACGCTTCAAGCGCTCCTCCAGCCGCGCCACGGCCTTGCCTACCGCTGAATTGGTGAGATGCAGGCGCTCGGCCGCTGCCGTGAAGCTCCCGGCTTCGACGACGGCGACAAAGGTCTCCAGTCCTTTCAACCTTTCCAGTGGTGACATCTTGCACTCCCAAAGATGGAATATTTTTCTATCTAATTGACGATTTTATATCCAACAGTGGAATTTCGCTCTCACATACCATGGTGGGCCCCTGTTCAAAACGGAGTCTTTCCCATGCCAGCTGCCCCCAGCGCCGATGCGCGCACCCGCCCCCAGCCTGCACAAGAGGCAAGCGGCGGCAGCGCATCCATCGCCATTCTCGCGGTGGCTGCCTTCGTCATCGTGACCACTGAATTCCTGATCGTTGGCCTGCTGCCCGCACTGGCGCGCGACCTGCGCATCAGCGTGGCCACTGCGGGCCAGCTGGTCACGCTCTTTGCCGTCGTGGTGATGCTGTGCGGCCCGCTGCTCACGGCGAGCCTGGCGCATCTGGAACGCAAGCGCCTCTTCATCGCCATCCTGGTGATCTTTGCGCTCTCGAATGCGCTGGCCGCCGTCGCCTGGAACATCTGGGTGCTGGCCGTCGCACGCTTGGTGCCGGCGCTGGCATTGCCGGTGTTCTGGGGCACGGCCAGCGAGACGGCGGCGCAGATCGCCGGGCCGCAAAAAAGCGGACGTGCGGTCTCGACGGTCTATCTGGGCATCTCGGCGGCCATGCTGTTCGGCATTCCGCTGGGCACGCTGGTATCGGAGGCCGTGGGCTGGCGTGCCGCCTTCGGCCTGCTGGCGCTGCTGTCATTGCTGGTGGCCGCGCTGATCGCCGGCTTCGTGCCGCGCGTGCGCACCGCTGCCACCGGCAGCATGGCGGCGCAGGCACGCATCCTGAAGAGCCGCTTCTTCCTCGCCAATGTGGCCTTGTCGGTGCTGGTCTTCACGGCCATGTTCACCGGCTATACCTACCTGGCCGAGATGCTGGAGAAATCGGCCGGCATCGCGCCCGCGCAAGTGGGCTGGTGGCTGATGGGCTTCGGAGCGGTTGGCCTGGTCGGCAACTGGCTGGGCGGGCTGTGGGTGGATCAGAAGCCGCTCGCCACCACCGCCCTCTTCTGCACCATCCTCGCGCTGGGCATGGCGGGCAGCATGCTGTTGAGCCACGCGGGCTGGGCCTTTGCGCTGGCACTGGCGGTCTGGGGCATCGCCAATACGGCGCTCTATCCGATCTGCCAGATCCGCGTGATGAAGGCCGCCTCGGGTGCGCAGGCGCTGGCCGGCACGCTCAATGTGTCGGCCGCCAATGGCGGCATCGCGCTCGGTGCCGCCGTAGGTGGTGCGGCGCTGTCGTCATGGGGCGCGGGTCAGGTGGGCTATCTCGCGGCGGGGATCGCGCTGCTGGCAGTGCTGATGGCTGCCATGGTGGCGAAACTCTCCCCGCGCTGACAGCGCGCCGCTGCGCTCAGCGCCTCAATGAGAAAGGCCGGCATCACGCCGGCCTTTCTCATGCAAGACACATCGCTCAAGCCTCTTGATGCACCCGTGCCGCCTTGGCAACGAAACCGCACACCGCCTCAGTCACCTGCACCGTAGTCGCCTTGCCGCCCAGGTCCCCGGTATGCAGCGCCGGATCGGCCGTGACCGCTTCAATGGCCTGCATCACCTGCGCCGCCGCATCGTGCTCGCCCAGGTGTTCCAGCAGCATCACCACCGACCAGAAAGTGCCGACCGGATTGGCCAGGCCCTTGCCCATGATGTCGAAGGCCGAGCCGTGGATGGGTTCGAACATGGACGGGTAGCGGCGCTCCGGATCGATGTTGCCGGTGGGCGCAATGCCCAGGCTGCCCGCCAGCGCAGCGGCCAGGTCGGAGAGGATGTCGGCATGCAGGTTGGTGGCCACGATGGTGTCCAGCGTGGCGGGACGGTTGACCATGCGCGCCGTGGCGGCGTCGACCAGTTCCTTGTCCCACTTCACGTCCGGGAATTCCCTGGCAACCTGCACCGCGATCTCGTCCCACATCACCATCGCGTGGCGCTGGGCATTGCTCTTGGTGACCACTGTCAACAACTTGCGCGGACGCGACTGCGCCAGCTCGAACGCGAAGCGCATGATGCGCTCGACCCCGGCGCGGGTCATCATCGAGACATCGGTGGCCGCTTCGATGGGATGGCCCTGGTGCACGCGGCCGCCGACACCGGCGTATTCGCCTTCGGAGTTCTCGCGCACGATGACCCAGTTCAGGTCTTCGGCACGGCAGCGTTTGAGCGGCGCATCGATGCCAGGCAGGATGCGCGTGGGCCGCACGTTGGCGTACTGGTCGAAGCCCTGGCAGATCTTCAGGCGCAGGCCCCACAGGGTCACGTGGTCCGGAATGTGCGGATCCCCGGCCGAGCCGAACAGGATGGCGTCCTTGTCGCGCAGGGCATCGAGGCCATCGGCGGGCATCATCACGCCGTGCTGGCGGTAGTAGTCGCCACCCCAGCCGAAGTCTTCGAAGTCGAAGGCCAGGTCGGCACGGGCGGCGGCCAGGGCTTGCAACAACTGGCGGCCCGCAGGAATGACTTCCTTGCCGATGCCGTCGCCGGGGATGGTGGCGATGCGATAGGTTTTCATGTCTCCAGCCTTTCTTGATGAGATGCGGTGTGGGGTCTCGCAAAATGACGGCATGCGCCGCGTCTTTGCATGCAGACTACTTTACCCATACTGAAAGAACAGGAACCGGTGCTAGACTTAAAGCATTCTTAACCTGAATTCAACAATCATTTTTTTGTTTTCCTGGCGAGGTTTCATGCAGGACACCGTTCTTCCCGCCGACCTGCGTTTCTTTTCCGTGCTGGCCATGGCCGGCAGTCTCTCTGCGGCCGGGCGCGAGCTGGGGCTGACCACGGCGGCGGTCAGCAAGCACCTCACGCAGATGGAAGCGCGTGCCGGCGTGCCGCTGGTGAACCGCACCACGCGCCGCATGATGTTGACGCCCGAGGGCGAGCTCTATCTGGAACACGCGCGCCGCATCCTCGACCAGATCGATGAATTGTCCGAACTGCTGGGCAGCTCCAAGCGCCGCCCGGAAGGCCTGCTGCGGGTCAATGCCACGCTGGGGTTCGGGCGCAGCCATGTGGCGCCGGTGATTTCCAAATTCGTCACGCGCCATCCGCAGGTGTCGGTGCAGTTGCAGTTGTCGGTGATGCCGCCGCCGCTGACCGAGGACAGTTTCGATGTCTGCATCCGCTTCGGCGAGCCGCCCGATACCCGGGTGGTAGCGCGGCGGCTGGCGTCCAATGCGCGGCTGCTGTGCGCCTCGCCGGACTATCTCAAGCGCAGGGGCATGCCGCAGACGCCGCATGATCTCTCCAAACACAATTGCGTGGGCATCCGCCAGGGCGATGAGGCTTATGGGGTGTGGAAGCTGTCCTCGGGCAGCGGTGCTTCGCGCAAGACGGAGACGGTCAAGATCCGCGGCAACCTCACCACCAATGATGGCGAGATCGCGGTGAAGTGGGCGCTGGATGGGCACGGCATCCTCATGCGCGCCGAGTGGGATATCCGTAGCTACCTGGAACAGGGGCGGCTGGTGCAGGTGCTGCCGGGATGGCAGACGCCCAATGCGGATATCTTTGCGGTGTATTCGCAGCGCCAGCAGCTGTCGACGCGGGTGCGCAGCTTTGTGGATTTCATTGCGCGTGAGTTGGCCGAACCTTCGCCCAAGCAGCGTATTACTGTACTTGGTGCACGCAGCACCGGCACGTCAAAGCAAAGAGGAAAAACCTGACGTAAGCGCGCCGAAGAAGGAATCAAGCAGCAGAGCCAGCTGCATATGGCCCAGGTAGTCAGTCAAGCGGTTCACGCTCATACAGGTCTGGCCTCCGCGAGCACCTGCGCCCGAAACTTCGGCGGCAGATCGCCCGGGGTCAACAGATCGACATGCAAGCCCAGCAAGGCTTCCAGCTCATCCTGCAGGCCGCCCAGGTCGAACAGCGTCGCCCCCGGCAGCGCATCGACCAGCAGATCGATGTCGCTGCCCTCGCGGTCGGTGCCGTGCAGTACCGAACCGAAGACGCGTGGATTGGCCGTGCGGAAGCGGCTTACCGCTTCGCGCACCGCGCTTCGCTTCATGTCAAGCACAACAGAGGGCCGCATCGGGGATCCTTTCTTTTCAGAACTCGTTGAGATGATATGCAAGGAAGAATAGTGCCTCAAGCACTATTTCTGCATACATCATGCCCTGCCCTGAAGGCGGCCGCTGTTGCGCTGGCAGGATCGTCCGTCTTCCATCCGCCCCCATGCCCGCGTTAAGATAGCCGCCAACCCCGTCCACCCGCCCAGCCACTTCCTTCATGACGCCCAGCCAAGCGCCCGCCGATCTCGCCACCCGCCGTGCCGGCAAGCTCACCGACACGGTCTATGCCAGCCTGCGCGATGACATCTACGCCTTCCGCCTGCTGCCCGGCGACCGCTTTGCCGAGAACGATGTGGCCGAGCGGCTGCAGGTCTCGCGCACGCCGGTGCGCGAGGCGCTCATGCGCCTGCAGAGCGAAGGCCTGGTGCGCGGCCACTTCCGCAATGGCTGGGAAGTGGTGCCGATCGACCTGGCACGCTTTGCCTCCCTCTACGAATTGCGCGAGATGCTGGAGCTGCACGCCGTGCGCAAGCTGTGCTCCCCGCGCATCGCCCCGGCCGTGCGCCAGCAGCTGGTGGCCGAACAAGGCGCGATCTGGCAGTGCGCCCCCAGCGACCGCCTGCCCGACGGGTTGGCCGTGGCGGCCCTGGACGAAGCCTTCCACTGCGCGCTGGTGCAGGCGGCCGGCAACCCCGAGGCCGATACCGTTTACCGCCAGCTGGCCAACCAGCTGCGCATCATGCGGCGCCTGGACTTCGCCTATGGCGACTGCATCGATGACACCTACGCCGAACACCGCGCCATCCTCGACGCCATCGCCCGCAGCGATGCCGCTCTGGCCGGTGAGCTCATCGCACGTCATATCGAAGACAGCCACACCGTGGTCGAACGCCTCACCATCGCCCGCCTCGAACAGGTGCGCGCCGAGTCGGTGCAGCTTGCACCGGTGCCGGGCAACGCACCGGCAGCGACACCCACCCGGCGCAAGCGTTTTGGCTGACGAAGTGAAAGTTTGCGCTTCAATGGCGGGTCGCAGGCCGGTTTTTACCCTCCCCTGGAAGAATTGAACCGATTTTCCTGTGCCGGATTTGCCCCCGGGCAAATGGCACGAAAGCTGCTTTTGTGGCTGGCAGGATTTATGCATACATAAATTCAGTCCAGCGGCATCCTGCCGATCCGGCAAGGCTGGCCGTCCCACTCTGGCTTTCTGTACAGGAGAAACGCATGACCACCCTCACCCAAACCGCCCCCGCGAGCGCGCAGGGCTTGCTGCGCAACCGCTGGTTCCAGCTGTTGATCGGCCTGATCTGCATGATGGCCATCTCCAGTCCGCAATACGTGTGGACCTTGTTCACCAAGCCGCTCACGGCCAAGCTGGGCGTGCCGCTGTCGGAACTGCAGATCACCTTCTCGATGCTGATCGTGCTGCAGACCTTCTTCTCGCCCTTCCAGGGCAGCTTGATCGAGCGCTTCGGCGCGCGCCGCCTGATCGCCATCGGCACCTTCATGTCAGGCCTGTCGTGGGTGCTGGCGGCACAAGCCTCCACCATCGGCATGTTCTACCTGGCCTATGGCCTGGTGGGCGGGCTCGGTACCGGCATCGTCTATGTCGGCGTGGTCGGCCAGATGGTGCGCTGGTTCCCGGACCGCCGCGGCTTTGCGGTGGGCATGGTGGCGGCCGGTTACGGCATGGGCGCGATCCTGACCACCTTCCCGATTTCGGCCTCGCTGGCCAGCGCCGGGCTGGAAACCACGCTCTGGCAATTCGGCCTGGTATTTGCCGTGATCGGCGTGCTGGCCGCGCAGGCCCTGCGCTCGCCTGACGCCAGCCATGCAGCCGCCATGCCGGCGCCGGCCATTGCCGCCAGCAAGCTCGACCTGGCGCCGCGCCAGATGCTGCGTACGCCCCTGTTGTGGCTCATGTTCGTGATGATGACCATGATGTCGACCTCGGGCCTGATGGTGACCTCGCAGATGGCCACCTTCGCGCGTGACTTCGGCGTGGCCAACGTGATGGTGTTCGGACTGGCGGCGCTGCCGCTGGCGCTGACCATCGACCGCCTCACCAATGGCCTGACGCGCCCCTTCTTCGGCTGGATCTCGGACCGCTACGGCCGCGAGAACACCATGTTCTTCGCCTTCGCCCTGGAAGGCGTGGCCATGGCCCTGTGGCTGGCCACGCGCGAGAATGCGGTGCTGTTCGTGCTGCTGTCGGGCATCGTCTTCTTCGGCTGGGGTGAGATCTTCTCGCTCTTCCCCTCCACCTTGACCGATACTTTCGGCACCCGCAACGCCACCGCCAACTATGGCTGGCTCTACATCTCGCAAGGCATCGGCTCGATCTTCGGCGGCCCGCTGGCGGCCATGATGCATGAGAAGACCGGTAGCTGGCATCCGGTCTTCGGGACTGCCATTACGCTGGACATCCTCACCGCCTGCCTGGCGCTGATGGTCTTGAAACCCTGGCGCGCACGCTATCTGGCCAAGGCCGGCAAGTAAGCACCGCCTGCCCTCTCCGCGTTCCCCGATGCCGGCCTTGTGCCGGCATCGTCGTTTTTGCCCGCGCATTCTCCTGATGCAGTGGCACAGGACTGCCACACCGGTGCCGAGCTTGTGCCGCGCAGGTACCGTATACTTGCAAGCTTGTTGCAAGTCATTGCAACGCGCCTGCAACTCCTTGCAGCCCTGCCGGTCTGACCGACCCGCGCCTCATCACAAGAACATCACCTGCTGCCTCATGGAAATCGTCTTCACCGTCCTGATCCTGCTGCTGGCCGTCGCCGTCTCCGGTGTGGTCGCCCGGCTGGCTCCTTTCAAGCTGCCGCTGCCGCTGTTCCAGATCGCCTTGGGTGCGGTGCTGGCCATGCCCATGTTCGGCCTGCGCATCAGCTTCGATCCGGAACTGTTCCTGCTGCTGTTCATCCCGCCGCTGCTCTTCACCGATGGCTGGCGCATGCCCAAGCGCGAGTTCTTCCGCCTGGCGCGCCCTATCCTGGCGCTGGCCCTGGGCCTGGTGATGTTCACGGTGGTGGGCGTGGGTTACTTCATCCACTGGATGATCCCGGTGATCTCGCTGCCCTCGGCCTTCGCGCTGGCGGCGGTGCTCTCGCCCACCGATGCGGTGGCGGTCTCGTCCATTGTCGGCAAGGGCCGGCTGCCGGCCTCGATGCAGCACGTGCTGGAGGGCGAGGCGCTGATGAATGATGCGTCCGGCCTGGTGGCCTTCAAGTTCGCGATCGCAGCCGTCATCACCGGCACCTTCTCGCTGCTGGACGCCAGCATTTCCTTCGTGCTGATCGCCGCCGGCGGCATTGCCGTGGGGCTGATCGTGGCCTGGGGCTTCGGCCTGATCCGCCGCAAGATCATCGAGTGGGCCGGTGACGAGCCGGGCATCCAGGTCGTGCTGCTGTTGCTGATCCCCTTCACGGCCTACATCTTTGCCGAACACTTTGGTTTGTCCGGCATTCTGGCGGCGGTGGCGGCGGGCATGCTGATGCCCTACCTGGAGACGGCCGGTGGCGAATCGGCGGCCACGCGGCTGCAGGGACGCAGCATCATGACCATGCTGGAATTCGTCTTCAACGGCATGTCCTTCCTGCTGCTGGGCCTGCAATTGCCGGGCATCGTCAGCCTGGCCCACGTGGATGCGCAGATGGCAGGCAATGTGCCGGTGTGGCACCTGTTCGTCTACATCCTGGCCATCACGGTGGCGCTGATCGTGCTGCGTTTCGTGTGGGTCTGGATCAACCTGCGCATGCGCCGCTTTGCCTCGGCCCTGCGCGGCCAGAGCGGGCGCAACCGCAAGTTCGACCTGCGGCTCATCAGCATCACGGCGCTTTCCGGGGTGCGCGGAGCCATCACGCTGGCCGGTGTGATGTCGATCCCGCTGCTGCTGAAGGAACATACGCCCTTCCCGGCGCGCGACCTGCTGATCTTCCTGGCCACCGGCGTGATCCTGTGCTCGCTGCTGTTCGGCAGCTTCCTGCTGCCGTGGATGCTCAAGGACCTGCAGCTGGACGCCGAGGTCAAGCGCCGCCGCGCCGAGGAAATGATGGCGCGCCTGCGCCTGTCGGAGGCGGCCGTGCGCACCATCGAGGAGGCGCAGGAACGCATCGGCGTCAATCTCGATGAATCGGATCTGGCGCTGTTGATGGAAGTCAGCGGCAGCCTGCTGGCGACCTATCGCATGCGCATGAATGCCGAGAGTGATTCGGAAGAAACCCAGCGCGCCGCCAACCGCTTCAAGCAGTTCGAGCGTGAACTGCGGCTGGAGGCGATCCGCGCCGAGCGGCTGGAAGTGCACTACCTGCGCGCTGAACAGCGCATCAATGACGAGACTTTCCTGATGCTCATCAACCAGATCGACATGGCAGAGACCTGGTTGCTGGGCTCATTGAATGGGCCGGGGCAGAATCACTGATCCGGGGCGCCTGCCGCCACAGCGACAAAGCCCGCAACGCCCTTGTACCGGGCGTTGCGGGCTTTGTTGAATCCAGGTTAAGAATCCGGAATTGGCCACTCATTGGCCACTCATTGGCCATTCATTGACCATTCATTGACCAATGCGCGGCCGGTTCACCTGGCCGGCAAAACAGAATCAGGCGACCGAATTGACCGTGGTACCGATGATCTCGCCGGTCGCATTGCGCGAAGCCTGCTCGCGGCGATTGCGTTCCTGGCGGGCATTTTCGGCGCGGGTTTCATCGGCCTGGATTTCTTCCAGGCGGCGCTGCTCCGCCTTCAGGGCGGCGGCGGCTTCTTCAGCACGGCGCACGGCCACCGGATCGTTGGCCTTGCCAGTGGTCGGTGCGTTGTTGTTGGGGTCGGAGACGACGCCGTTGACGGCAGAGGAAATGTCCATGGCCATGATGGGCTCCCTTTGAAACGAAGGCTGAGTAATGACAACCGGCGGCAACAGGATGTGCCTGCCAGTGGAATGAATGCCGTCTATGTTACGCCCATTGCCGCGCTCTGCCACAAGGAAAATCCTGAAATGGCGGGATTTTTGTGCGCTCGGAACGAAGCGGCTTGCGCGCCCGTCAAGAAATCGCGCCGGATCGATATCGCCGAGGCAACTTCCTTGCCACGCTGGCAAGAGGCCTCAGTGGCAATCCGGCACGTTCTGGTCGAGATAGACCTCGAAGGCCACGTTGTTGACCCACTTCTTGATGGCCTTGTCCCAGAACGCATCGTTCCATCGCGCGGCCAGTTGCCGTGCGGCGGCCAGGTCGGCCGGATCGTTGCCGCGCACCTGCAGCGCCAGCGCCTGGCGGCTCACCGGCGGCAGCTGGGCGGAGAACTTCTTCCATTCGGGCAGTTTCAGCAGCGCCTTCATGAGCGTGTCGTCATGCACGGCCGCATCGCACTGCCCGATGCGCACGGCCAGCAGGGAATCGGCCGGGGCCGGCATCACTTTCTCGATGGCGGCATAGCGCGCGCTGAGGGTGCCGACATAGGGCGACCCGGCGGAGACGCAGACGGTGCGGCCTTTCATGTCTTCCCATTTGCGGATGGTGGTATCGGTGCGCATGATGGCCATGCCGCCGGCGCTGTAGCCAGTGGGGACCGCAATCACATCGGCCGCGCCCGCCTGGGCCGCATCGATACGCGTGAGCACCACATCAGGACGCACGCCCTTCAGTGCAGCGCGGTCTTGCGTAGTGGGCTGGAGATCGGCCTTGAGCTTCCATTGCGCGGCCAAGTCCTCGGCCGGCACGATGGCGATGTTTTCCGGGGTACGGAATTTCATGCCGCCCTTGTAGACGGGCGGCACGTGGTCCAGCCCGATGCGCACGATGTCACTGCGGCGTGCGTCATCGAGTACGCCGGCCTGCGCAGCCCCCAGGAACAGGCAGGCCGATGCCAGCAAGGTGAAGCGAACGAGGGGGCGCATGGAAGGCATCAGGTCAGACGTACTGGTACTTGAGCAGGCGGTGCTTGAGGTTTTCCAGGATCACCTGGTCGATCAGCGCAGCCAGGATGGCGATGGTGAGGATGTTGGCCATCACGCCGATCATGTCGGCCGTCTCGCCCGAGTAGGCCAGCGTGCGGCCCAGGCCCTTGCCGAAACCGACCAGCATTTCAGCGGAGATCAGCGCGCGCCAGGCATTGCCGAACGCCAGCTGGGCACCGGTGATGAGTTCCGGCATCACCGCCGGCAGGTACACCCGGCGCAGCATGGACAGGCGCGAGGCCCCCATCACGCGGGCCGCCGAGACATGCACCTGCTGCACGCTCTCGGTGGCATTCATGACCGAGAGTGCGGCCGGGAAGAAAGCGGCAATGGCCACCACCACCACGATGGGCAGGTTGCCGAAGCCCATCAGGATCAGGAACAGCGGCACCCAGGCAATCGAGGGAATCGATTGCAGGATCACGATGGCCGACTTCAGCACTTCACGGAAGAAGAACAGCACCGCCCCGATCAGGCCGAAACCGATGCCCAGCACCAGCGCCGAGCCATAGCCCAGGCCCAGGCGATAGAGACTGCCGAAGAGGGCCGTGCGGAAACTGCCGGACTGCACTTCCTCCACCAGCCGCGCGGCCACCTCGGGCACGCCCGGCATCAGGAAGGACGGCAGCGACCAGGCCGCGATCTGCCACATCAAAAGGATGAAGACGATGGCCAGCAGCATGGCCAGTTTCTTGCGGAGTCCGGTAACGCGACGCTGTGAGCTCATAAGGACAGGAAAGACAATGGCCGGACAGGGTCCGGCCAGATTAAAAAACAGGAGGACTACGTTGGCATGACATCCCAAACCGTTCGGGCTGAGTAGGCCCGAACGGGCCGTATCGAAGACGCTCCGGCAGTTACAGCTTGCGGGCGTTCTGCCACGACAGGTCGGTGATGGAATTCACATCGAAGGGCTTGCCGTCGCGGGTCTTGAGCGAACCTTGCGATTGCAGGATATCGGCGATCTCCTGCATGCGGTCCTGGTCTTTCTTGCTGATCTTGGGCGTGAAGGTCTGGCTCTTGATGGCATCGCGGATCACGTCCTCGCGCAGCATCTCGCCATGCTTCAGGGTCTTCAGGGTCGGTTCGGCGATGAAGTAGCCGGCGATCAGCTTGGAGGCTTCGGCAGGCTTCTTCTGCAGCAGGGTGATGGCGTCGCGTTGCGCATCCAGCGACTTCCAGACGGCATCGCGCTTCTTCTTCAGGGTCTCGCCGGAAGTGATGACGACCATGCAGGGGAAGGGCCAGACTTCACCGATTTCATAGACCTGCTTGACCGGCGCGATCAGTTGCGCGATGCGCGCCTGCGGCTCGAACAGGAAGGCCGCATCGACGCGCTTGCCCACCAACGACTGCACCGCCACCTGGGGCGAGACGCCCATGACGTTGACGTCATCGGGCTTCACGCCCGCATCGCGCAGCACCACGCCCTTGAGCACGGTGTCGGCGGTGCTGCCTTCGGCTTGCGAGGCCAGGGTCTTGCCCTTCAGGTCAGCCACCTTGTTGATGCCGGAATCCTCGCGCGCCACCAGGGCGTGATAGCCCAGCTGCGCGCCGCCGACCACCTTCAGGTCCGCCCCCTTGGAGGCCCAGGCCACGGCATTGGAGAAGCCGAACACGCCGCTGTCGAGCTGGCCGCCGACGATGGCCTTGACCAAGTCGGTGCCGGACTTGAATTCGATCAGTTCCACATCCAGGCCGTATTTCTTGTAGAGGCCCGCTTCATAGGCGGCCATGGCCTGGGCATCGTCCATGACGCGCAGGTAGCCGATCTTGAATTTTTCCAGGGCAAAGGCGTTGCCGGAGAAAGCCAGGGCAGCGGCGGTGATGGCCGGTGCCAGGATGCGTGCGAGTTTCATACTCCTACCCCTTCCAGGTTTTTTGCAAATTCGTCCTGCTCGGCGTGGATGCCCAGCAGGCAAAGGATTTCACGGCGGGTGGCCGCGAATTCGGACAGGTCGTGCGTCTTTTCGTGATGCACGAGATTGAATTCCTTCAAGACCTTGGCCGGACGCGGGCTGAACACGAAGATGCGGTCGGCCAGGAACAGCGCCTCATCGACATCGTGCGTCACCAGCACCACGGTCGGGCCCTGCTGGCGGATCAGGTCGCGCAGGGCATCCTGCAGGGTCATGCGGGTGAGCGCGTCGAGCGCACCGAAGGGTTCGTCCAGCAGCAGCGCCTTGGGTTGCGAGATGAAGGCACGCGCCAGGGCCGCGCGCTGGCGCATGCCGCCGGAGACCTGGTGCGGATAATAGTTTTCGAAACCCTTGAGCTTGACGTTCTCCAGCCAGACGCGGGCCTGGTCGGCGGCTTTCTTCTTGTCGACATTCTGGAATTCCAGTGCCAGCGCCACGTTCTGCTGCAGCGTCAGCCATGGGTAGAGCGCGTTTTCCTGGAACATCAGGGTGCGCTCGGGATGCGGTCCGCGGATGGCCTGGCCGTCGGCGGACACGGTGCCGCTGCTGGGCTTTTCCAGGCCGGCGGCCATGTGCAGCAGCGTGGACTTGCCGCAACCGGACGGGCCGACCAGCGCAACCAGCTCACCGGAGGCGATCTCGCGGGTAAATTCCTCGATCACGTGCAGGTCGCCGAAACGCTTGGCGACGGTGTTGAAAGATAGCTTCATGTGGTCCGCGGACGGGCCGCGCGCAAGGGATAGTGGAAGGGGGCCCGATGCAGATCGGTTCATCTGGGCCTCAATCCGCCCAGAACCGGCCGTGCAGCCTCCCCCTTTTAGTCAGGCATGCACTGTACTGAGGCCGGCTATGCAAAACAACTACTTAAAAATCGTATGCTTATTCGTATTTCGAATAAGAAAGGTGGGCAAAACGCATAAAGGCGTCAGCCCTTCGTCAGCCTTTGCTCCCGCCACTGGGCCAACAGGCTCTGCACCTCGGGATAACGCAGCCGCACGCCCAGCTCTTCCTTGATGCGGACATTGTGGAGGCGGCGCGATTCCGACATGAAGGACAGCATCATCGGCGAGACGCTGCGTTCCAGCTCGCTGCGCGGCAGGCGCGGCGGACGCGGCAGGTCGGCAGCATCGGCCACGGCGTCGAAGTAGTCGCCCATCTTGAGGTCGGTATCGTCCACCGCGTGATAGACGCGATTGGGCGCGCCTGCGCGCATCGCGGCCAGACAGATGCGGGCCAGGTCGTCCGCGTGGATGTGATTGGTATGCACGTCCTCCTGCGCCGCCAGGGCCGGCAGGCCCTTGTGCAGGCGCTCCAGCGGCAGGCGGTCGGCGGCGTAGATGCCCGGCACGCGCAGGATGGAGAGCTTGCCGTGGCGGCGCCGGGCCCAGGCGCGCAGGACCGTTTCGGCGTCCACCCGGCGCACCGCGCGGGCGTTCTGCGGACGCACGCGCCGGGTCTCATCGAAACTTGCGCCAGCGCAATCTCCGTAGACACCGGTGGTGCTGACATAAACCAGGCGCGCGCCCTCGGGTAAAATGGCGGCCAAATTGCGAGTGCGGCGGTCGATGCGGCCCTCGGACTGCGGCGGCGCCAGATGCACGATGGTCGGTGCCAGGCGCGCCAGGCAGCCCAGGGTCAAGGGCGCGTCCAGGTCGGCCACGATGGGAATGGCCCCGGCGGCGCGCAGTTCGGCGCGGCGCTCGGGGTTGCTGGTCACGGCCAGTACGCGGTAGCGCGGCAGCAGCAGCGGCACCAGCCGCAGGCCAACATCGCCGCAGCCCAGGATCAGTACGCGGGGCAGGCCCAGTTTTTTCACGGTGTTCAATCCAAATTTATCCAGAAGCAGAATTGTATGAGTTTCCAAGTCACAGTCCAGCCCAGCGGTCGCCAATTCTCCTGCGACGCCAGCGAATCCATCCTCACCGCCGCCATCCGCGCCGGTGTCGGCCTGCCCTACGGCTGCAAGAACGGCGCCTGCGGCTCCTGCAAGGGCAAGCTGGTGTCGGGCCAGGTCGAGCACGGCCCGCACCAGGTGCGCGCCCTCTCGGAGCACGAACAGCAACTGGGCCATGCCCTGTTCTGCGTGGCCAAGCCGCACAGCGACGTCACCATCGAGGCGCGCGAAGTGGCCGGCGTGGGCGAGATCCCGGTGCGCAAGCTGCCGGTGCGGGTGGCCAAGCTGGACAAGGTGGCCGACGACGTCATCATCCTCTCGCTGCAATTGCCGGCCAATGACCGCCTGCAGTACAAGGCCGGCCAGTACGTGGAATTCCTGCTGCGCGACGGCAAGCGCCGCAGCTACAGCATGGCCACCGCCCCGCACAAGGATGAGCACATGAGCCTGCACATCCGCCATCTGCCGGGCGGTCTCTTCACCGACCAGGTCTTCACTACCCTGAAGGAACGCGACATCCTGCGCATCGAAGGCCCGCTGGGCACCTTCTTCCTGCGCGAGGACTCCGACAAGCCCATCATCCTCCTGGCCTCGGGCACCGGCTTTGCGCCCATCAAGGCCATCGTCGAGCAACTGGAACATGCCGGCTCCAAGCGTCCGGTCACCCTGTACTGGGGCGGCCGCCGCCCGCAGGACCTGTACATGAACGCCCTGTGCCAGCAGTGGGAACAGGACCTGCCCAACTTCAAGTACGTGCCGGTGGTCTCCAACGCCCAGGCCGAGGACAACTGGAGCGGCCGCACCGGCTTCGTCCACCGCGCCGTGATGGAAGACTTCCCCGACCTCTCGGGCCACCAGGTCTATGCCTGTGGCGCACCGGTCGTGGTGGAATCGGCACAGCGCGATTTCAGCGCCCAGTGCGGCCTGCCGGAAGACGAGTTCTATGCGGATTCCTTCACTTCCGAAGCCGACCTGGCCAAGGCCGTGTCGGACAGCCCGGCCGCCTGACGGGCCCCCTGCGGGCGCCGGTGCTGTCATGCCGGCGTCACGCAGATTTGCGAAGATGCCGCGCAAGCCTGATGCCGCGCGGCCCGGCGAGATGCGATGAAATTGCAACGGTGGCCCGCCCGATGCGCCTGCCAGCGGCTGCGGCGGGAAATTTCTTTTTGACGCTCTGCGCAAAACGTCCTAAACTTCACCGCATGATCGCCAACGCCACATTCTTACGACGCCGCAGCCAACCTGAGAAAGGTTTGCTGCTGCGCGCGTGAAGTGAAACGAATCGCGAAGCCACAGGCAAACCCTGTGGCTTTTTTTTATTCGCCATTTTGGGTCTGTCGTGCGCCTGCCGCCTAGCGCTTAGTGCTCATGTGTCAGCAACGGTCTGCACCACCCTCCCAACCACCCTATTCTTGCAGGAGCCTCTCGATGCAATTGAACCAGTCCGACACCAACAAGCTGATGTATGTCACCAACCGCCCCGAGCTGGTCTTCACGGAAGGCCACGGCATGTGGCTGACCGACCATAACGGCAAGCGCTATCTCGACTACCTGCAAGGCTGGGCGGTGAACACCCTGGGCCATTCGCCGCAATGTATCGCCGACGCGCTCAACGCCCAGAGCAAGAAGCTGATCAACCCGTCGCCGGCCTTCTACAACGCGCCCTCGATGGAACTGGCCGAGCTGCTGACGGCCAACTCGGTGTTCGACCGCGTGTTCTTCGCCAACAGCGGTGCCGAAGCCAACGAAGGCGCCATCAAGCTGGCCCGCAAGTGGGGCAAGAAGAACCCGGCCGCCGATGGCTCCTCGCGCTTCGAGATCATCACCTTCAAGCACAGCTTCCACGGCCGTACCCTGGCCACCATGTCGGCCAGCGGCAAGGATGGCTGGGACACCATGTTCGCCCCGCAGGTACCGGGCTTCCCCAAGGCCATCCTGAACGACCTGGCCAGCGTCGAAGCGCTGATCGGCAGCCACACCGTGGCCGTGATGCTGGAGCCGGTACAGGGCGAAGGCGGCGTCATCCCGGCGACCAAGGAATTCATGCAAGGCCTGCGCCGCCTGACCAAGGAAAAGAACCTGCTGCTGATCGTCGATGAAGTCCAGGCCGGCATGGGCCGCACCGGCCAGCTGTTCGCCTACCAGCACTCCGGCATCGAACCGGACATCATGACCCTGGCCAAGGGCATCGGCGGCGGCGTGCCGCTGGCCGCCCTGCTGGCGCGTGAAGAAATCGCCTGCTTCGAAGCCGGCGAACAGGGCGGCACCTACAACGGCAACCCGCTGATGACCGCCGTGGGCGTGGCCGTGATCAAGGAACTGTTGAAGCCCGGCTTCATGGAATCGGTGCGCGAGCGCGGCCAGTACCTGCGCCAGCGTTCCCTGGAAATCTCCGAGAAGTATGGCTTTGAAGGCGAGCGTGGCGAAGGCCTGCTGCGCGCCCTGCAACTGGGCAGCGACATCGGCCCGCAGATCGTCGAAGCCGCACGCAACCTGGAACCGGTGGGCCTGCTGCTGAACTCGCCGCGCCCCAACCTGCTGCGTTTCATGCCGGCCCTGAACGTGACCAAGGAAGAGATCGACCAGATGTTCTCCATGCTGGAAGACGTCCTGGCCAAGATCGGGAAGTAAGCGATGACGGGGCGCGCAAGGATGGCATTGACGCACGGGGCCGCTGTGCCCTCTTCCCGCTCGGCGCTGGCCGCAGTGTGTGCGGCACTGGTACTGGCCGCCTGCGGCACGACGCCGACCGCGCCCCCCATCGCCCGGCTGCCCGGTGCCCCGCAATCGCAGGCACCGGCGCTGCCGGCCACCGACAATGGCAATGAAGTGGCGCTCTATGCGCTCTCGCTGATCGATACCGGCTACCGCTTCGGCGGCAAGAATCCGTCGGCCGGTCTCGATTGCAGCGGCATGGTCAGCTACATCTTCGGCCAGGCCGCCAATTACCGCATCGCTGGCAGTGCCGCCGATATCGCCCGCCAGGGCCGCCAGATCGATCCTTCCCAATTGCGCGCGGGCGACCTGGTGTTCTTCAATACCCAGAACCGTCCCTTCTCGCACGTGGGCATCTATCTCGGCGATGGCCGCTTCGTGCATGCGCCCTCCACCAATGGCAAGGTGCACATCACGCGCATGGACAATCCCTATTTCTCGCGCCGCTTCGAAATGGCGCGCACCTACTTCAACTGAAGCGACGTCTTGCGGGCGGGCCGTTTGCGCGGCGCGCTCTCCTGTTGCTGGCGGTTGCCGTATTCCCGGATCAGGTTGGCGCTGTAGCGCGTGAAGGCGATATCCATGTGTCGCCGCATGGCTGCACGCGCCTGCTCGGGATTGCGTTCGCGCAGCGCCTGCATGATGAGGCCGTGTTCCTCGATGGCTTCCTGCCACACGCGAGTGCCGTCAAAGTGGCTGTGCAGGCGCTCGAACAGCGGCCCCAGGCGGGCATCGAAGAGCTGCGTGACCAATCCGACCAGCACGCTGTTGCCGGTGGCTTCGGCCAGGCGGATGTGGAAGAGGCGGTCGGCTTCCAGCGGATCGATGCCCGCCTCCGTATGCGCGATCATGAGGGCATAGGCTTCCTCCACGGCGGCAATCTGCTGCTTGCTGCCATGCTGGACGGCGGCATAGGCCACTTCGCCTTCGATCATTTCGCGCGCACGCAGCAGTTCCAGTGGTCCTTCCTCGCCCGACAGGTCGTGCCGCAGTTCACGCTGCATGGGCGGCGCGCAGACATAGATGCCCGAGCCCATGCGTACTTCGATATAGCCCTCCACCTCCAGCGCGATGAGCGCTTCGCGCAGCGAAGGCCGGCTCACGCCCAGCTGCACCGACAGTTCACGCTCGGACGGCAGGCGTGAGCCGACGGCGAACTCTCCTTCCACGATCAGCTTGCGCAACTGGTCGCTGATCTGCCGGTACAAGCGCTGCGGTTCGATCGCTTCGATGGGCATGGTGGTCCTCAGCCGAGGGTCGCGGGAAACTCCAGATCGTAGGCGGCACCGGCCTCGCGCAGCATGGGCGCAATGGTCGGGTGCAAGGCCACGCCTTGCGCCAGCTGCTCGGCGCGGCGCTGCATGCCACGGTCGCCGGGCATGCGCACCTGGCCCACGCCGGGGCGCGGAGGATTGCTGCGGCAGGCCTGGGCGATGTGATCCATCTGGCGCTTGAAGTCCTGCTCGCCGCCGAAGGCCGAGGGATCATAGAGCGACATGAACACCGTCGCCCCCCAGCCCGCTGCCGGATCGGCACGCCCGAAACCGGACAGGCCTCCGGTCAGCGCCTCGATCAGCACCGCCAGGCCGAAGCCCTTGTGCCCTGCCGAGAGCCCGCCCAACGGCAGGATGGTGCCCGGTGGCGTGGCCGCGAGCACGGCCGGGTCGCGGCTGGGATGGCCGGCGCCATCGATGAGCCATTCTTCCTCGAACTGCTTGCCGGCCTTGTGCAGCCGGTTGCTCATGCCGTTGGTGGTGATGGAGGCCGAGATGTCGACCAGGAAGGGCGTGCCGGAAGTGGGAATGCCGGCCGCAATCGGATTGGGCGTAAACACCGCCTGCGTCCCACCAAAGGGCGCCACGCTCTGCACTGCCGGGTCCGAGCTGGCCAGGATCATCATGAAGCCCTCTTGCGTGGCACGCAGCAGATAGGCGGCCAGGCAGGCGATGTGATGGCTGTGGTGAATGGTCAGTGAAGCGGTGCCATAGTCGCGCGCCTTGGGGATCAAGGCATCGATGCCCTGGTGCACCAGCCACGGGCCGGGCAGGCGGCGGCCATCCCAGGCCAGCGCGGCGGCACGCTCCGAGAGCACCTCGGGCTGGCCGCTCTTGGCCATGCTGCCCTTTTCCAGTTCCTTGACGTAGGGGGCCAGCAGGGCCAGGCCGTGCGTGTCGTGGCCCAGCAGGTCGCCGTCGACCAGGGTGGCGGCGACGCTGTCGGCCTTGGCGGCCTCGAGGCCTGCGCGCTGCAACAGGGTGGAGCCGAACTGACGCAGGGCGTCAGCGGAGAAACGTTCGGGCATTGCCATGGAAGCACCTTTCCTTGCTTGAATCATCGATTGAATTCTTTTCACCTCAGGCCAGGGCCAGCGGCTTCCTGCGCACCAGCTTGAGCACCAGCGGCAGCAACCACAGCAGCAGCGTGATCACGCCCAGCGTCCCGGCGATGGGGCGCTCGAAGAAGGCCAGGAACTGGCCGTCGGACTTGATCATCGAGGTCACGAAATGTTCTTCCAGCATCCCGCCCAGGACCACGCCCAATACCGCCGGCGCCACCGGGAAACCGTTCTCTTCCATCACGTAGGCCAGCAGGCCGAACACCAGCATGATGCCCACGTCGGTGACGCTGTTGTTGGTCGCATAGGAGCCGACCACGCAGAACAGCAGGATCAGGGGCATCAAGATGCCGCGCGGGATGGAGAGGATGCGCTTGGCCATCTTGATGCACCAGAAGCCCAGCGGCAGCATCAGCAGGTTGGCGAGGATGAAGACCAGGAAGATGGCATACATCGACACCGGGTTGTCGACGAAGATCATCGGCCCCGGATTGAGGTTCTTCATGTAGAGCACGCCGATGACGATGGCGGTGATCGAATCCCCCGGGATGCCGAACACCAGCGCCGGAATCCAGGCCCCGGCCAGCGCCGAATTGTTGGCCGCACCCGATTCGACGATGCCTTCCGGATGGCCGGTGCCGAATTTCTCGGGCTCCTTGGACATCTTCTTGCTCATCGCATAGGACATCCAGGCCGCGATGTCAGCGCCCGCGCCGGGCAGCGCACCGACCAGGGTCCCGAGGACGCTGCCGCGCAAGACCGATTTCGGATACTTGACCATCAGCCCCCACATGCCCTTGAAGACGTTGCCGACGCGGCTTTCCGCGACCTTCATGGTGAAGTCGCGCGAGACCGCGAAGCGCAGCACTTCGGACATGGCGAACATGCCGACCATCAGCGGCACCAGCGATACCCCGCCCAGCAGGTCGGGCTGGTCGAAGGTGAAGCGGGGCGCACCGGCCGGGTTGCCCATGCCGATGGAGGCGATGAACATGCCCAGGAACAGCGAGACGAAGCCCTTCAAGGGATTGTCGGAGGCGATGAAGATGGCGCAGGTCAGGCCCAGCAGCACCAGCCAGAAATATTCGAAGGAGGAGAATTTCAGCGCCAGCTCGGCCAGCGCCGGTGCCGAGAAAATCAGGACCAAGGTACCGAACAAGCCGCCGATGACCGAGAACACCAGGCTGGCACCGAGCGCAATCTCGCCCTGCCCTTTCATGGTCATGGCATAGGCTTCGTCGGTATAGGCAGCCGATGAGGGCGTGCCGGGAATGCGCAGCAGGCAGCCGGGAATGTCGCCCGAGAAGATCGCCATGGCCGTAGCCGAGACCATGGCCGCGATGGCCGGTACCGGCGGCATGAAGAAGGTCACCGGCACCAGCAGTGCTACCGCCATGGTCGCGGACAGGCCGGGCACCGCCCCCATGAAGAGGCCGAAGATGGAGGAACCGAGGATCACCGCCAGCACGTAGGGATCAAACACCATCGCCAGTGCGGCATAGAGGTTAGCAAGCATGTCGTCTCCTTACCAGGCCAGGGGCGTGAGGATGCCCCAGGGCAGGGGCACCTTGAGCAGTTTGTAGAAGATGGTGTGGATCAGCAGCGCACTGGCCAGGGCCACCGGCAGTGCCACCATCACGCGGGTGCGGAAAGTCAGGAACAGCACCAGCAGCAGCACGAAGGCCGTCGGCAGGAATCCCAGGGGTTCCGAAACCCGGATGTAGAACACCAGTGACAGCGGAATCAGCAGGAAGGCCAACACCGCACGGCCGCTGCGGAACCAGTCAGGCAGCGTGAACCAGCGCGCATCCTGGTCATCGGCGCCGATGGTGGCAATGCGCGAGCCGGGCGCACTGCGCGCAGCCCGCGCCTGCTGCAAACCGCGCAGGCCACGCAACACCAGCAGCACGGCGCAGATCATCAATCCGCCGGCCAGCGCCTGCGGAAACACATTGGGCCCGATATCCTGCCCCATCGCAGGCAGGCGGGAAGAAGCGATCCAGAGCACCACCGCAAGGACAGCGATCAGCAGCCCGGACAAGGCATCATTGATTTTCATGGAACGGTCCCGAAACGAAGAGCACGGTGAAGGGAGCAAGGCAGGCGCATCGACATGCCGTCAATGCGCCCGCTCCAGGGCAGTTGGCAGCCAGTTAGCCGCCCTGTCGGCAGCCTGCTTCCGGCTGCTTACCGGGCCATGCCCAGGGTCTTGAGGATGGCGCCCATGTCCTCGTCGCTCTTGTCCATGAACTTGCCGAACTCGGCGGCATCGGCATACTGGGTACCGAAGCCGCGTCCGCTCATGAAGTCCTTGTATTCCTTGCTGTCGTAGATCTTCTTGAGGCTGGCCGAGAGCTTGCCCTGCACATCGGCCGGCAAGCCCTTGGGCCCGACGATGCCGCGCCAGGCGCCATTGGTCCAGCTGCTGCCGGTCAGGCTCTTGAGCGTGGGCACCTTGGGATAGAGCGCCGCCGGCTCATTGGCCATGATCACCAATGGCGTGGCCTTGCCGGCGTCGATCAGCGAACGCGCTTCCGGCAGCGAGGCTGCGACGATGTCCACCCCACCCGCAGCCAGGTCCACCATGGCCGGCGCAGCGCCGTTGGAGGGCACGAAGCGCACCGCATTGGGCGCCACCTTGAGGTCGTTCAACATGCCGGCCAGGCCCAGGTGCCAGATGCCGCCCTGCCCGGTGCCGGACGCCTTGAGCTTGCCGGGATTGGCCTTGATGGCCTTGAGCAGGTCGTCGAAGTTCTTGTAGGGCGAATCGTTGCTCACGGTCAGCGCGGCCGGGTCGAAGTTCATCAGCGCCAGAGGCGTGAGGTCACGCGGGGTCAGCTTGGTCAGGCCCTGGTGGTGCATCATCGAAATCTCCACCGTGGCGATGCCGATGGTGTAGCCATCCGGCGTGGCACTGGCGATGGCCTGGTGGCCCACCGCACCATTGCCGCCGGTGCGATTGACCACGTTGACCGGCTGGCCCAGGTCCTTCTCCAGCAAGGCGCCGATGATGCGGGCGGTGGCATCGGTACCGCCGCCGGCGCCCCAGGGCACGATCAGCGTGACCGGACGTTCGGGCCAGGCGGCAAAGGCCGCCGGGGCGGCCAGGACGGTGCAGGCCGCGCTGGCGGCCAGGATGGTCTTGAACAAGGTTCTGCGGGTCAACTGCATGGTCTCCTCCGTTGTCGTCTGCGGCTTATTGCGCGCAATGGGGTGCGGCTAACGTTTTGGCAAAGGACTTTCGTTACCGCTTCTCTGACCTGCGGGGAGCGCCGGAGTGATTGGCCATGCGGAAGGGATCCCCCCCGCTGGTCTCCTGTGTTGTCTCTGTTGCGCAGGTCTCATGCCTTGCTGCTTGTTCTTGTAATCCGGACCGGGCCGGTGACGCTGCATCATGCTGCTGGCCGCGCCCCCGCTTTGGGATGAGTCGCGCAGAGGTCATGTGGTCTGACCAGCGGAGGCTAGAATTTCACATCACCCAAGCAGTGTCAAGGATGAATCGAATGGATCAAAAAAATTCATCCTTGGTGCCATGCAACATTAATAGCCCGTCGCAAACCCTTGCCGGCTCTGGCTTTCAGGCTGGCAGTGTGTTTTACTGCATGTTGCAGCGGCGACGTAAAAAGCCAGCCGCACCATGCTGACAAAAAGCTTTCTCGCGATCTGGTATTACCACTTGACCAAACAAATCCGGCTGCAATAGACTCGCAGCCAATTACACAAGTCACGTCGCTTCTACGTGCCATGCCACCGTCGGGGACGGGGCAGGCCGCAGGGCAGAACGGACGGCACAGACCCAGCCGCCATGGCACCTGCCGGCGGCTCCAGGCAACGGAGACATCCCATTGGCACATCCAGGCACAGCATCGCATGTGAACCGCAGGACGCCGGCCGGCTGGGCGCAGGCGCGCTGCGCCGCCACCGCCTCCAGCGTGCGTGCGCGCCGTGCCCTGCATCGCTGCTCTGCGTTCGGGTCCCTGCTGGCCTTCCTGCTGATTGATTTTTCCCGCTATTTCTTTGACCAGGGCGACAGTCATCCCGTCGCCGCGCGCGCTTTCGCCTGAGTTTGACAAAGTCCAGGTGCGCGCAGGCAGCAAGCATTGAACGGCACTGCTGGCCACATCCGGCCGGCAGCCCATGGATCGCATGAAGCAGGGCAAGGAATGCAGTGCGCGCTTGCGCACGCACCTTGCCAGGGAAACGACAATGACTGACGACACCAAGAAAAAATCCACCCGCCGCAGCCAGGCCTGGTTTGGCCGCCAGGACCGCGATGGGTTCATCTACCGCTCCTGGGTGAAGAACCGCGGCATCCCGCACGACCAGTTCGATGGCCGTCCGGTGATCGGCATCTGCAATACCTATTCCGAACTGACCCCCTGCAATTCGCACTTCCGCGCCCTGGCCGAACAGGTCAAGATCGGCATCTGGGAAGCCGGCGGTTTCCCGCTGGAGTTCCCGGTGATGTCGCTGGGCGAAACCCTGCTGCGCCCGACCGCCATGCTCTACCGCAACCTGGCCAGCATGGATGTGGAAGAGTCGATCCGCGCCAATCCGCTCGATGGCGTGGTGCTGCTCATGGGCTGCGACAAGACCACGCCGGCGCTGCTGATGGGCGCGGCTTCCGTCGATGTGCCGACCATCGGCGTGTCGGGCGGCCCGATGCTCTCGGGCAAATACCGTGGCCGTGAACTGGGTTCCGGTACGGGCGTGTGGCAGATGTCGGAAGACGTGCGCGCCGGCAAGATGACGCAGGAAGAATTCTTTGAAGCCGAGAGCTGCATGCACCGCTCGCACGGCCACTGCATGACCATGGGCACGGCCTCCACCATGGCCAGCATGGTCGAGGCGCTGGGCGTGGGCCTGCCGCACAACGCCGCCATTCCGGCCGTCGATGCGCGCCGCAACGTGCTGGCACGCAACGCCGGCCGCCGCATCGTGCAGATGGTGGACGAAGACCTGGTGCTCTCCAAGATCCTCACCCGCCAGGCCTTCGAGAACGCCATTCGCGTCAACGCCGCCATCGGCGGCTCCACCAATGCGGTGATCCACCTGCTGGCCATTGCCGGCCGCATCGGCATCAAGCTCGACCTGAAGGATTGGGACGACATCGGCCAGCAACTGCCCTGCCTGCTGGACCTGCAGCCCTCGGGCAAATTCCTGATGGAAGATTTCTACTATGCCGGTGGCCTGCCGGCGGTGATCCGCCAGCTGGAAAGCGTGATCGACAAGACCGCCCTGACCGCCAACGGCAAGACCCTGTGGGAGAACTGCCAGGATGCACCGAACTGGAATCCGGAAGTCATCCGCAGCTTCGACCAGCCCTTCAAGGAAGCGGCCGGCATCGCCATCCTCAAGGGCAACCTGGCCCCGGACGGTGCCGTGATCAAGCCGTCGGCTGCCACCCCTGCCCTGCTCAAGCATCGCGGCCGTGCCGTGGTCTTCGAAAACAGCGACGACCTGCACAAGCGCATCGATGACGAGAACCTGGATGTCGATGAAACCTGCGTGCTGGTGCTCAAGAACTGCGGTCCCAAGGGTTACCCCGGCATGGCCGAAGCGGGCAACATGCCGCTGCCGCCAAAGGTTCTGCGCAAAGGCATCACGGACATGGTGCGTGTCTCGGATGCGCGCATGAGCGGCACTGCCTACGGTACCGTGGTGCTGCACGTCTCGCCGGAAGCGGCCGCCGGCGGTCCGCTGGCGCTGGTGCAGAACGGCGACTTCATCGAACTCGATGTGGAGGCGCGCAAGCTGCACCTGGATGTGTCGGACGAAGAACTGGCGCGCCGCCGTGCGCAGTGGAGCAAGCCCGAATTGCCGCCGCAGATGCAGCGCGGCTGGGTCAAGCTCTACGTCGATCACGTGCAGCAGGCCAACCAGGGCGCGGACCTCGATTTCCTGGTCGGCAAGAGCGGACCTTACGTGCCCAAGGACAATCACTGAACCGGCCTGCCCTTGCCTCCTGCAACGGCGGCAAGGGCAGCAAACATGTTTAAAGCCAAGCGGCCAGACCGAATTCCACCTGCAGCAACGTTTCAAGCATCACAGGCTTCAAAAAAGCAGCATTAAGTAAAAGTTAAGGGTCATTGAAACAGCATTAAATTCATCTTAATACCAGCATCCGTCGTACCCCGGGACCACGGTACAGCCACACAAGCGGCGGCCGTGTTCCAGGAAGTAGTTGCATCAGGTGGACCAAGACAACCATCACGGAGACGAGCAATGAAAGTACTGATTACGGACTACGATTTCCCCGACGTCGACCTGGAGCTTGCGCTCTACAAGGAAGCCGGTGTGGAAGTCGTGACCGCGCAATGCCGCACGGAAGAGGAGGTGATCGCCGCCTCCGCAGGATGCCAGGGCCTCTTGGTGCAATACGCACCGGTGAACGCCAAGGTCTTCGCAGCCCGCCCTGAGATCCGCATCGCCAGCCGCTATGGTGCCGGCTTCGATACCATCAACACGGCCGACGCCGCAGCACACGGCGTGTGGGTCGCCAACTCGCCCGACTATGGCGTGGGCGAAGTGGCCACCCATGCGCTGGCCATGGCACTGGACCTGATCCGCAACATCACCGTCTATGACCGTGCGGTCAAGGCCGGTGAATGGCACTACACCACGGCCGGCATCATTCCGCGCGCCTCCGAGCTGACCATCGGCATCATCGGACTGGGCCGCATCGGCAAGCGCATGGCGCATATCTCGCGCAATCTCTTCAAGCGCGTCATTGCCTATGATCCCTACATCATCGATGGCGACTTCCCTGCTTATGTGGAGCGCGTGAGCCGAGAGGAACTGTTCCGTCAAGCGCATGTGGTGTCGCTGCATACGCCCCTGAACGACGAGACGCGCAACATGATCGATGCCTCGCTGCTCAACCTGCTGCAGCCGCAGAGCTATCTGGTGAACTCCGCTCGCGGCGGCCTCATCCAGATCGACGACCTGCTGGCCGCGCTGGAAAACGGCAAGCTCAAGGGCGCGGCGCTGGATGTGCTGCCGGTGGAGCCGCCGCAGACGGCCTCGGCTATCGTGCAGCATCCACGTGTGCTATTGTCGCCGCACGCGGCCTTCTTCTCGGATGTCGCAGCGCGCGAACTGCGGCGCAAGGCGGCCCAGAACCTGATCGACTGGGACCGCAACGGACGGCCTTCCTATGTCGTCGTCCAAGGCAAGAACCAATAAGTCAAAACAATCCCCCCGACAACGGGGCGCCAACGCAGCACCGCGCCGGCCGCCAGCCGGCGCAGCATCAGTGTAGACAACGAAAAAAAGGAAGACCGGCAGGATCTTCCACGCGTCCCTCCACAGGACGTGCCTGAACAAAGTGCGTTGTGAACGGCTCCGCCTGGAACCGGTTCCGCAGCGTCGATACGAGGATAGACACGAGGAGCATTTGATGGCATCAGTACAGATCCGCGCAGTCAAGAAACAGTTCGGCAGCACCCAGATCATCCGGGGCGTCGACATCGATATCGCCGATGGCGAATTCACCGTCCTGGTCGGTCCGTCCGGCTGCGGCAAGTCGACGCTGCTGCGCATGCTGGCGGGGCTGGAGGAAATCACCGGCGGCGAGATCCTCATCGGCGGCACCGTGGTCAACAACGTCCAGCCCAAGGACCGCGACATCGCCATGGTGTTCCAGAACTACGCGCTCTATCCGCACATGACGGTGCGCGACAACATGGCCTTCTCGCTCACCCTGGCCAAGAAGGACAAGTCCTTCGTCGACGAGCGCGTCAAGAAGGCCGCCGACATCCTCGGCCTGAACCAGCTGCTGGACCGCTATCCGCGCCAGCTCTCGGGCGGCCAGCGCCAGCGTGTGGCGATGGGCCGCGCCATCGTGCGCGATCCACAGGTGTTCCTGTTCGACGAACCGCTCTCCAACCTCGATGCCAAGCTGCGCGTGCAGATGCGCACCGAAATCAAGGAACTGCACCAGCGCTTGAAGACCACCTCCATCTACGTGACCCACGACCAGATCGAAGCCATGACCATGGCTGACCAGATCGTGGTCATGCGCGATGGCCTGGTGGAACAGCGTGGCCGTCCGCTGGACCTGTACGACCATCCGGCCAACCTGTTCGTGGCCGGTTTCATCGGCTCGCCCGCGATGAACTTCATCCCGGCCACGCTGCGCCGAAACGGTGGCGGTGGCGCTGCCGAAGTCGAATTCGCCGATGGCACCCGCGTGCCCGCGCCCTATGGCAGCGCCCTGCAGGGCAATGACGGACAGAAGGTCACCTACGGCGTGCGCCCCGAGCACCTCTCCATCGGTGCGGCCGGGCAAGGCATCGCCACCAAGGTCATCGTGGTCGAACCGACCGGGGCCGATACCGAAGTGTTCTCGCGCTTCGGTGAGACCAGCCTCACCTCGATCTTCCGCGAGCGCCATGATTTCGGCGCGGGCGACGTGATCCACCTGGTTCCTGACCACAGCCGCACGCACCTGTTCGATGCCGAGTCGGGCAAGTCGCTGGCGGCCCGCTGATCCACCGCACCATCACTGCAGTAACCCAAGCACCACCCGTAGCGCAGCATCACAAGAAAAAGAGTCCATCCGCAAGAACAGCCGTTCGAAAGCGGTCCAATTCGACTTTCAACCGAAGGAGTAGGAGACATGAGCAAGCTGACACGACGCGAATTCCTGGTCACCAGCGCTGCTGCCGCAGCCGCTTCCAGCATGGGCGTGAACGCCTTTGCCGCAGGCCCCGGCGCGGCGGGTGCCGACAGCATCAAGTACCCCATTGAACAGGGCGCGACCTTGCGCATCCTGCGCTGGAAGCGTTTCGTCCAGGGCGATGAAGACCTGTGGAACGCCAACGTCAAGAAATTCACCGAACTGACCGGCGTGGCCGTACGTACCGACAGCGAAGGCTGGGAAGACGTGCGCCCGAAGTCGGCCGTGGCCGCCAACGTGGGCAGTGGTCCGGACATCGTGCTGGGCTGGTTCGACGATCCGCAGCAGTACCCGACCAAGCTGGTCGACATGACCGACCTGGCCGATTCGCTGGGCAAGCGCTATGGCGGCTGGTACGACGTCTGCCGCAAGTACGGCACCAAGGACGGCAAGTGGATCGCGCTGCCGCTGGGCGTGATCGGCAATGCCCTGGTCTATCGCGAAAGCCAGATCAAGGCGGCCGGCTTCGATGCCATTCCCAAGGACACGGCCGGCTTCCTCAAGCTGTGCCAGGCACTGAAGGCCAAGGACACCCCGGTCGGCTTCGCCCTGGGCAAGGCCGTCGGTGATGCCAACAACTGGGCGCACTGGCTGCTGTGGTCGCATGGCGGCAAGCTGGTCGACAAGAACGGCCAGGTCGCCATCAACTCGGCCGAGACCCGTGCCGCGCTGGAATACGCCAAGCAGCTCTATGCCACCTTCGTGCCCGGCACCCTGTCGTGGCAGGATCCGTCCAACAACAAGGCCTACCTGGATGGCCAGATCAGCCTGACGGCCAACGGCATCTCGGTGTATTACGCCGCCAAGAATTCGCCCGATCCCAAGCTGCAGGACATCGCCAAGGACACCCAGCACGCGCACTTCCCGGTCGGCCCGGCCGGCAAGCCCACCGAGCTGATGCAGATCACGCAGATGATGGTGTTCAAGCACACCAAGTTCCCCAATGCGGCCAAGGCCTTCGTGCAATTCATGTTCGAGCCGGACCAGTACAACCCGTGGATGAAGGCCTCCATCGGCTACGTCAGCCAGCCGCTGAAGGCCTACGAGAAAAACCCGGTCTGGACCGACGACCCGAAGGCCACCGTGTATCGCGACTCGGCCTCGCTGATGCTGGACCATGGCCACGAAGGCCCGCTGGGACAAGCCTCGGCGGCCTGCATGGCGGACTACGTGGTGGTGGACATGGTGGCCGAGGCTGCCTCGGGCGCCAAGACCGTGCAGCAGGCCATCGACCGTGCGGCCGAACGCGCCAAGCGGTACTACAAGACCTGATGGCATCAGCCTGAACGTCAGCAAGGCGGCTCCGGGTTCCCTCGGGACAGCGGGCAAAGGGGCAGGTTGTCAGGGCCTGCCGACCCGGTACCGCCGCGCTGGCGCATCGCGACGCGTCACTACAGTACTGGCCGCAAGCCTGGCTTGCGGCCCTTTCATCGAGGCACATCATGCTATCCCGATTCCTGAACAACCGTAACGTACTGGGCATGCTGTTCATGGCCCCGGCCGTGATCCTGCTGGTGGTGTTCCTGACCTACCCGCTGGGCCTGGGCATCTGGCTGGGCTTCACCGATACCAAGATCGGCGGCGAAGGCAGCTTCATCGGCCTGGACAACTACACTTACCTGGCCGGCGATTCGCTGGCGCAGCTGTCGCTGTTCAATACCGTGTTCTACACGGTCAGCGCCAGCATCCTGAAATTCGCACTGGGCCTGTGGCTGGCCATCCTGCTCAACAAGAACGTGCCGCTGAAGACCTTCTTCCGCGCCATCGTGCTGTTGCCCTGGATCGTGCCGACCGCACTGTCGGCCCTGGCCTTCTGGTGGCTGTATGACGCGCAGTTCTCCGTCATCAGCTGGGCCCTGCACAAGATGGGCCTGATCGACCGCTACATCGACTTCCTGGGCGACCCGTGGAATGCGCGCTGGTCCACCGTCTTTGCCAACGTCTGGCGCGGCATTCCCTTCGTGGCGATCTCCCTGCTGGCGGGCCTGCAGACGATCTCGCCGTCGCTCTATGAAGCGGCTGCCATTGACGGTGCCACACCCTGGCAGCAGTTCCGCCATGTGACGCTGCCCTTGCTCACGCCCATCATCGCGGTGGTGATGACCTTCTCGGTGCTGTTCACCTTCACCGACTTCCAGCTGATCTATGTGCTCACCCGTGGCGGTCCGCTCAACGCGACCCACCTGATGGCCACGCTCTCCTTCCAGCGCGCCATTCCGGGCGGTGCCCTGGGTGAAGGCGCGGCACTGGCAACCTACATGATTCCCTTCCTGCTGGCAGCGATCATGTTCTCGTATTTCGGCCTGCAACGTCGCGGCTGGCAACAAGGAGGTGACAAATAATGGCCAAGAAAAAAGACGACCAGCAGGAAACCCAGGGTATGGATTTCCTGCAATCGACACCGCGCCGCTGGGTGACGATCTACATTCCGCTGCTGATCTTCCTGTTCGTGCTGCTGTTCCCGTTCTACTGGATGGTGATCACGGCCTTCAAACCGGACAATGAATTGCTCTCGCAGACCGGCAACCCCTTCTGGGTGATTGCCCCGACGCTGGCGCACTTCAAGAAGCTGCTGTTCCAGACCCAGTATCCGGCCTGGCTGCTCAACACGGTGATCGTCTCGGTGGTGTCGACCTTCGCCTCGCTGGCGGCCAGCGTCTTCGCCGCCTACGCGATCGAACGCCTGCGCTTCCAGGGCTCCAAGCAGGTCGGGCTGGGCATTTTCCTGGCCTACCTGATCCCGCCTTCGATCCTGTTCATTCCGCTGGCGGCAATCGTGTTCAAGCTGGGGCTGTTCGATACGCGCTGGGCGCTGATCCTGACCTATCCAACCTTCCTGATCCCGTTCTGCACCTGGTTGCTGATGGGTTACTTCCGCTCGATTCCCTATGAGCTGGAAGAGTGCGCGCTCATCGATGGCGCCACCCGCTGGGAGATCCTGGTCAAGATCATCCTGCCGCTGGCGGTGCCGGGCCTGATCTCGGCGGGCATCTTTGCCTTCACGCTGTCGTGGAACGAGTTCATCTATGCGCTGACCTTCATCTCCTCCTCCGAGGTAAAGACGGTGCCGGTGGGGATCGTCACCGAGCTGGTGGAAGGCGACGTCTACCACTGGGGCGCACTGATGGCCGGGGCGCTGCTGGGCTCGCTGCCGGTGGCGGTGGTGTATTCCTTCTTCGTGGAGTATTACGTGTCGGGGATGACGGGCGCGGTGAAGGAATAAAGCTTCACCCTGCATCCTGTGCGGCAAAGAGAAAGCCCGGCGTTCGCAAGAACGCCGGGCTTTTCTTTACAGCGGTGCAGCAGGCCGACTAGCGCTTACTGCTTGGCCAGCGGCGCACTGCCCGCCTCCACCGTCTTCTTCTCCGGCAGCTGCTTGCGCACCTTGGCCACATCGGACGCGTTCACCGACGACGCCTGGTTGCCCCAGCTGCTGCGGATGAAGGTGACGACATCGGCCACTTCCTGGTCCGACAGGCGGCTGGCAAAGCCCGGCATCGCGAATTGCGTCGGGGCCTTGTGGGTCCAGGGCATTTCGGCGCCTTCCAGCACGATGCGGATCAGCGAAGCCGGATTCTCGGCATTGACCGTCGGTGACAAGGCCAGGGTCGGGAAGGTTTCTTCATAGCCCTTGCCGCTGCTGCGGTGGCAGGCCGCGCAGTTGTTCAGGAACGCCATGGCGCCCGGGCTCTGGTCGCTGCCTTTGCGCAAGGCCTGGTGGGTCTTGTCGTCATAGGCCAGGGCTGGCGTGCCTTCCTTCACCGCCTTCAAGGACTTCAGGTACTTGGCCATGGCCGAGAGATCTTCCCCGGTCATGTACTGGGTACTGTTGGCCACCACATCGGCCATGCCGCCAAAGGCAGCGGAATGGCTGTTGCGGCCGGTCTTGAGGAAGGCCACGATGTCGGCCTCGCTCCAGTTGCCCAGGCCATCGCGGGCGTCACCGCGCAGGTTGTTGGCCAGGTAGCCGTCGATCACGCCACCCGAGAGGAACTGGCTGCTGTCATTGGACAGCGCCTTCTCCTGCATGCCCACGCCGCGCGGGGTATGGCAGGCGCCACAGTGACCCAGGCCTTCGACCAGGTATTGGCCACGCACCAGGGGACTGTTGTCCTCCGGTCCATCGGCCGCCACTGCCGGTGCGAACACCTTGCGCCACACCGACAGCGGCCAGCGCATCGACAAGGGCCAGGTGATGTCCACACCGCGATTGGGTGCGGGATCGGCCTGTACGCCCTGCATGAAGTAGGCATAGAGCGCCTTCACGTCAGCCGGCTTGACCTTGGCGTAGGAAGGATACGGCATGGCCGGATAGAGCGACGCGCCATCCTTGCGGATGCCGTGACGCAGCGCCCGGTCGAAATCCTCTTCGCTGTAGCTGCCGATGCCGTGTTCCTTGTCCGGCGTGATGTTGGAGGAATACACCGTGCCGATGGGCGTGGCAATGGCCAGGCCACCGGCAAAGGGCTTGCCGCCCTTGGCCGTGTGGCAGGCCACGCAGTCCCCGGCCTTGGCCAGGTACTCGCCACGCTGCACCAGTTGCTGGTCGGCCGAGGGTGCGGCGGCATTGGTCTGCGCTGCTGCGGTGAAGGCGGACAGCGACATGACAGCCGCACAGGCGGCGATGAAATAATGCTTGATCATGATGGTCGTCATCCTTATGCCTGCACCAGCGGGCCGGGGTTTTTCAGATACTGCTCACGGATGGCCTTGGCGGAGTGATACGCCAGCGCCGTGACCAGCCCGGTCGGGTTGTAGCCCATGTTCTGCGGGAAGGCGCAAGCGCCGTAGACGAACACGTTGGGCACATCCCAGCTTTGCAGGTACTTGTTGACCACGCTGTTCTTGGGCGTCGTGCCCATGATGGCGCCTCCGGTCAGGTGGGTCGATTGATAGACCCGCGTATCCCAGGATGATCCGGTCTTGCGCACGGCCTTGACGACCTTCTCCGGATTCATGGCCTGGCCGACCTTCTCCATCTGGCCGGCGATGTAGGTCAGCATCTTGCCTTCGTTCTCCTTCCAGTTCAGGGTCATGCGCAAAAGCGGCTGGCCATTGGCATCCTTGTAGGTCGGATCCAGCGACAGGTAGCAATCGCGATAGGCCATCACCGAACCGGACATGCCGATGGTGAGCGTGCGCTGGTAGGCATCCTGCACGCTGGCCTTCCACTCGGAACCCCAGCTGGGGACCTTCTCGCCCGGCATGGTGCCGGCCTGCTTGATGGGACGGCCGCCATAGCGCACGTGGCGAATCGAGGCACCGCCGATGAAGCCCAGCGGACCGTGGTCGAACTGGTCGGCGTTGAGGTCGTCCATGCCCACGCCACCGGCACCGGTGCCGATGAAGGGATTGAACTGCGTGCCCTTGGGCATGACCACGTTGATGCCGCCGTTGTACTGGTAGGCGAAGTTCTTGCCCACCACACCTTCACCAGTCACCGGGTCATAGGGCTTGCCGATGCCCGAGAGCAGCAGCAGGCGCACATTGTGGGTCTGGAAGGCGGTCAGCAGGACCAGGTCGGCCGGCTGCTCGACTTCGCGACCCTGGGCGTCGATGTAGGTGACGCCGGTGGCACGCTTGCCGGAGGCATCCAGGTTGACCTTGATGACCTGGGCCTTGGTGCGCACCTCGAAGTTCTTGCGCTTCAGGAGCACCGGCAGGATGGTGGTCTGCGGCGACGCCTTGGAATACATGTAGCAGCCGTAGTTTTCACAGAAGCCGCAGTAGTTGCAGGGACCGATGCGCACGCCATACGGATTGGTGAAGGGCTGCGAGGCATTGGCCGCAGGTGCCGGATAGGGATGGTAGCCGACATCGCGCATGGCCTTCTCGACCAGCGAGGCGCTGTACTGGTATTGCAGCGGCGGGGTCGGGAATTCATCGCTGCGCTCGCCTTCCAGGGGATTGCCGCCGGCGACGATCTTGCCCTTGAGATTGCCGGCCTTGCCGGAAACCGCCATGACCTTTTCCGAGAAATCGTAGAAGGGTTCCAGTTCCTTGTAGGTCACGCCATGGTCCTGGATGGTCATGTCCTCGGGAATGAATTTCTTGCCGTATTTCTGCTCGTGGTGCGTGCGCATTTCCAGCTCTTCGGGCAGGTTGCGGTACATCATGCCGTTCCAGTGGAAACCGGCACCGCCCACGCCATCGCCCAGCAGGAAGGAACCATGCTGGCGGTAAGGCACGGCCACGTCGGAGAGCGTATGACGAATCGTCACGGTCTCGCGCGAGAGGTCCTGGAACAGCGCGCCGCGCACCGAGTATTTCAGTTCATCGACCGCCTTCGGATACGGCGTGTCGGTGTTGGTGTCACGCATGTCGCCACGCTCCAGCGCCAGTACGTTCAGGCCGGCTTCGGTGAGCTCCATGCCCATGATCGAGCCGGTCCAGCCCAGGCCCACCATCACTACATCCACTTTGTCTTTTTTGATAGCCATGATCAGCCCTTCTCTCCCAGAATCGACACAGGGCCGTATGGATACTTGACGTTGTACTGGTCCACCCAGTCGGCGTAATCGGCGCGTGCACCGGGGAAACCGACCATCTTCCAGCCGCCCATCTTCTGGTTGCCGCCGTACATCGGATCGGCGAAATAGCCCTCCTTGGTGTTGCCCAGCATGAAGCTGAAGAAGGTCTTGGCGGGCACGGTATCGAAAGCGATCTTGCCGCCTTCCATCATCTTGAGCACGTCGAGCTGCTTGGCCTTGTCGAGTTCGGCGAAGACCTTGCCGTGGTTCTTGCTGCACCAGTCATTGCAGGCGGCGATGCCCTGGCGGTAGATGTCGCGCGGGACCAGCGAGAGCTGGTAGCCCAGTTCGGGCACGCTGTCCGGATGGAAGGGGCCTTGCATGTACCACAGCTTGCCGGCGCCATAGGGCGTTTCCATCTGGCGGTCGATGAACTCGGGTACGCCGGTTTCCAGCGCGCCGGCACCGTACTGGTCCGAGGGAATGAGGTGATCGACGGCGGCGTTGAGGAAGGCCCATTCGGGCGCAGTGAAGTAGGTCGGTGTGTAGGCGCGGGGCTTGCCCGGCTCGCTGCTGTCGGCCATTGCCGGCTGGCTGACCGCTACGGTGGTGGCGCCGCCTAGCGTGGTCGCGGCTGGGACGATGGCCAACACCTGGCGCAGGAAGCGCCGCCTGGGCTCTTTATCTTGTGACATGAGTATCCTTTGGACGTGGATTTTTGACGAGGGAATGGCTGGACGCTGGCGCGAAACGCAAAAGGTGAATGAACGCACCCCTGCGTGCCGGATGGACGCCGTCTCTTGTTGTTGTGGTGAAGCTCCCTGCGCAGCAGCTGCGGGCACCGCCGCGCAGGGGTGAAAATCAGCCCGGCAGGGCAAGCCTTCCTGCCCTGCCGGCCGCCGTCATGCCAGCACTTCGCCGAAGAAGGCCTGCAGTGCTGCGGCCGCACGCTCGGCCGTCTGGCGGTGGTAGAAGAAGCCGGGATGGTTGGCATCCGGATCGGTGAAGGAGTGGCCGGCCTGGCCATAGTTGACCAGTTGCCAGTCGACCTTGAGGGCGCTCATCTCGTCGATGAAGCCATTGACCTGATCGCGCGGCACCGACGGGTCCTGCACGCCGTGCAGCACCAGGACCGCGCCCTTGACCTTGCTCTCGCCCGGGGCCGGGGTATCGAGCGCGCCGTGCAGCGAGACCGTGCCGCGCACATCGGCACCATCACGCGCCAGTTCCAGCGCAGCGGTGCCACCGAAGCAGAAACCGCTGGCGCCCAGCTTGCCGGCGTCGAGCTTGACGAAGGTCTGCTCGCGCAAGACCTTGAGCACGCCGTGCATGCGCTTGCGCAGTTCGGCGCGATCCTGCTTCAGCGGGATGATGGCTGCCAGGGCTTGGTCCGGATTGGTCGGGCGCAGGGTCTTGCCGAACACGTCGGCCACCAGGATGGCATGGCCGGCACCGATGGTGGTGGCGGCGATTTCCAGCGCCTGCTGGCGCAGACCGAAGTAGTTGGGGACGGTCAATACGCCTGACACCGGCGGCTGTGCCTTGTTGTAGAGCAGGACGCTTTCGTAATCGATGCCATCGGCGCTGTGGGCGATGGTCTCGATGCCGAGCTCGGTGGCGGGGATGCCGAACTTCTCGGCAATGGCGGCGGTGTTCCAGGACGTGGACATGGAGGCTCCTTTGGTTGGCAAACGCCGCCCGGGTGGAGGCCGGGCGGCGTTCAGGAAACTTGTGTTTGGCGCGAACAGAAAATGAACAATACGGGTCATCAATCCGGCAGAACTGCGCCGTTTCCAGCTCAGCCATGCCTTTTTCTTGACCGCATGTGGGCAGCAATGTTCGCACAAACAGTGCATTTCTGCAGGAGGTCAGACCAGTGAACCTCGAATAAATGCGAGGCCCATCCATACAAAACCCATACAAGCCGCATGGTGATAAGCGGCAACTTGACTTTTACTTGCGAGCAATGGATTCTTGCCCGACCCCATCGGCAGACCTCTTCCTAACAACGACCAACACAAGAGCTTCCATGAACGATCATCCTGACCTGTCCGACTCCCCTGAGCCCTCCCCTTCGATTCCGGCTGCCGGAAGCAATTTCGCCACCGTCCTGCGGGATTCGGCCGACCACAGTGCACCGCAGGCGTTTTCCTTCAGCGGTCGCGGTTCCGAATATTTCCGCATCTGGATCGTCAACCTGCTGCTCTCCGTCGTCACCCTGGGCATCTATTCGGCCTGGGCCAAGGTGCGCCGGCTGCGCTACTTCTACGACAACACCTCGGTGGCCGGCGCCAGCTTCGACTATCACGGCAATCCCATCGCCATCCTCAAGGGACGCATCCTGGCCGTCGTATTGCTGGTGGCCTACCACGTGGCCGGCTCCATCAACATCCTGCTGGGCGTCATCGCCGCGCTGGCCCTGATGCTGGCCAGCCCCTGGCTGATCTGGCGCAGCCTGCAGTTCAAGCTCTACAACACCAGCTATCGCGGCATCCGTTTCGGTTTTCGCGGCAGCTTCGGCGGCGCCTTCAAGAACTTCCTGCTGTGGCCCATGATCGCGGGCATCAGCGTGGGCCTGCTGATGCCGATGGCGGCGCAGCGCTTCAAGCGCTTCCAGCACAATGAGGCGCGCTTCGGTGCCACCCACTTCTCCTTCCACGGTTCGGTGGGCGCGTTCTACCTGGCCTTCGCGGCCGGTATCGGCGGCTGGATCGCCGGCTCGGTACTCATCGTCATCGGCTTCGGTGGCGTGGCAATGTTCCAGTCAATGCAGTCGGGCGCGGGCTCGATCGCCGCGTTCGGGCTGATGATATTGGCGCTCTACGCCTGGTCCTTCCTGATCATTCCGCTGTGGCTCACGCTGCTGCAGAACCTGGTGTGGAACAACACCCGCCTGGGCGAGCATCGCTTCGAGAGCCGCATGCGCTGGGGCCGCACCGCCATCATCCTGCTCACCAACGTGCTGGGCATTGCGTTCACGTTGGGCCTGTTCACCCCCTTCGCGCAGATCCGCATGATGCGTTACCGCATCGAGTCGGTCACGCTGCTGCCGGCGGGCAGCCTGGATGACTTCATCGCTTCCAGCGAGTCGCCCGGCTCGGCCACCGGCGAAGGCCTGGGCGACCTGCTCGACTTCGATCTCTCGATGTAAGCCATGACGGTCTCGGCTTCCTACTACGACGGCAAGACCTCAAGGTGTCATCTGGTGACGCTGAGCGTCACCGATGGCGTGGCCCAGGTGCGCGGCGAGGTCGAGCGCGATTGCCCGATTGCCCAGCTGCGCGTATCCGAGCGCCTGAACCGGGCAGCGCGCAAGGTCAGCTTCCCTGACGGGGCCTATCTGGAAATCATTGATGCGGCGGCCTTCAGCAGCTTGCTGCGCGAGACTGGCCACCGTGATTCACTGGTGGTGAGGCTGCAGCAAAGCTGGCGCCATGCACTGGCGGCCTGCGCTGCGCTGGTTGCGGTGGTGGTACTGAGCTACCTGTACCTGCTGCCACTGGCCGCGCAAGGCATCACCGCCCTGCTCCCGGTCTCGGTGGATCGCCAGGTGGGGCAAGGTACGCTGGATTTCCTTGACCAGCACGTGCTGGCCCCCAGCCAGCTCGACGACCAGCGCGCCCGCGCCATCACGTCGCGCTTTCGCGCCCTGGCCACACCGCTGGCCGATGTGCCCGACTTCCAGCTCGTGTTCCGCAAGAGCCGCATCGGCCCCAACGCCTTCGCCCTGCCTTCGGGGCAGATCGTGGTCACGGATGACATCGTGCAGTTGCTGGACGACGATGATGCCCTCATGGGCGTGCTGGCCCATGAACTGGGCCATGTGCACCGGCGCCACCTGATGCGGCGCCTGATCCAGAGTTCGGCCATTGCGGCTGCGGCCACGCTGCTTTTTGGCGATGTCTCGGCGGTGCTGGCCAACATCCCGACGGTCTTGCTGGACCTGAAGTATTCGCGCGACATCGAACGCGAGGCCGATGATTACGCCATCGCCATGTTCAAGGCCAATGGACTGCCACGCCAGAAGCTGGCGCTGGTGTTCGAGAAGCTGGAAGACATGGGCAAGGGCAAAGACAGTCCGGCTGCGCGCTACCTCTCCAGCCATCCGGCCAATGAGGAACGCATCGCGCACATCCTCGGCGCTCGCTGAGGATCTTCATTGACAACAAAAACCCCGGGCGCTCGCGCGCACCGGGTTGCTGGTCCTTCATCAAGCGTGCGGCTATGGTGCCGGGACGCCCGCGCTGTCACTGCCCTCCACCAGCGCCTTGAGCGAATCGAGCACCAGTCCGTTGCTGCGAATCCAGTCCTGTCCGCTGCGCTCGCTGATGACATCCTCCTGGTCAGGTGAAGAAAGGTCGATGATCTCGCTCTCCAGCGCCTCGATCGACAGCGTGGTGGTGAAGGCTTTGACGACCGGCTTGGTCAGGTCCTTGTGGTTCTGGCGGATGACCAGGGCGGTACGGCCCGAGCGCAGCTTGACGATGGAGCCGATGGGATAGATGCCCAGCGTCTTGACGAAGGTCAGGAAGATGGGACGGTCGAAGTGCCCGTTCCAGCTGGCCATCCGGGCCAGCGATTCGGCCGGGTCCCAGGCGGTCTTGTAGCTGCGATCGGAGGTGATGGCGTCATACACGTCGCACACTGCCGCCATGCGGGAATACAGGTCGATCTGGTTGCCCTGCTGGCGCCCCGGGTAGCCGCTGCCATCGATCTTCTCATGGTGGTGCAGGCAGACGTCCAGCACATAGTCGGGCACGCCGGCAAAGCCGCTGAGGTATTCGTAGCCCAGTACCGGGTGGCGCTGGATGATGCGGAATTCCTGGTCGGTCAGCTTGCCGGGCTTGTTGAGCACCTCCAGCGGAATGAAGGCCTTGCCCACATCATGCAGGTAGCCGGCCAGGCCGGCTTCCTTGCAGGCGGTGTTGTCCATGCCCAGCGTGCGCGCCAGCGCCACCATCATGGTGCACACCGCAATCGAGTGCAGGTAGGTATATTCATCGGCACGCTTCAAGCGGATGATGCTGAGCAGGGCATTCGAATTGCGGGTGACGGAGGCAGCGATTTCCTCCACCAGGTCCTGGCATCGTTCGACGTCCAGGGTCTTGCCCAGGCGGGCTTGCTTGAACATCAGCTGGGTCGACTCCTTGGCGCTCTCGTAGAGCCGCAAGGCTTCACCCAGTTCTTGGCGGTATTCTTCCTCGGGGGTGATGGGAGCCGCCGGTGCCACGGCAACCGGCTCAACGCCTTCTTCGACCTGGCTGGCGGCAATGACATCGCGGCCCAGCGAGATGTCGATCCAGCAGAACTCGAAGCCGGCACTGCGCGCGCGGCTCACATCGGCCGCGTGTTCGATCAGGAATTTGCTGCGCCAAAAGGGGTTCTCGATCCATGGGCCGTCGAAGCCTGAAAAATACATGCCCACGGCCAATTCGTTGACGCTGATTTTTTTGAGTTGTGTCATCTGAGCCTGAGAGAAGTTGCTTCTGCGGGATGCCCCGCTTGCTGCTCGCAACTTTCCGCAGGGACAGCTGCGGGAGCGTATTACCCGACACTCCGACTGTATAACAACTTCGCCCGGCTGATTAGCAGGAAATTCCTGATCACACTCATTAACAAAACCGCATAATCCGACGCCCCACGATGGAATCGGTAGTCATGCAGGGATGGCGCGGTCCAAACGCCTGGCACGCCAGGGCGCACGGCCGGGCAAAGAAAAACCCGGGGCGCTGGCGCGGCCCGGGTTGGCAGTTGATGCAGGCTTGACGGGTCAGTGACCCGGGACCTCAGTGACGCTGCTCATCCTGCGACATGCTCGACAAGCCCGAATACAGGCTGCAGCAATGCGGCGCACCGCGGTGCGATCCGGTATCGAGCTCACTGGAGTCATTGAGGAAATCGACCAGCTTGCGATAGAGTTGTGCGAAGTAGCGCATGACTTACCCCCTTTCACTGTTGACTGATGGCAGGCATCCGAAGACGCTCTGACAGTGCCGCTCTGTCCATGGTCTCGATTCACACGGCCGGCACGAACCGTATAAATTGTTTATATCATTTATTCTATGTGCATGCAGGCCGGACGTCTATCAGGATTTCTCTGACATCGCTGTGCTTGTTGCGCGTAATCATCACTTCAGCCACACCTACGTGCAGTCCGCCTGCACCTTCAGCCATGCCCGGAAAGCCGCCATGGCAGCGGTTTGCGGGCGCGACTTCAAGCGCGTGAGCCAGTAGGCCCCCAGCACGATACGCTGGTTGAAGGGGCAGGCCAGGCGTCCCTGCCGCAGTTCGCGCTCGAACATCATCACCGGCAGCAGGGCCACACCGGCCTCCTGTGCAGCGGCCTCGGCCAGTGCCAGGGAGGAATCGAACACGAAACCGCGCAATGGCGGACAAGGCAGGCCGGCCGCTGCAAACCAGCGGCGCCATTCATCGCTGCGATAGGAACGCAGCAGCGTCTCCGCCCCCAGGTCGGCCGGCGTGCGCAGGCGCGCGGCGATGTCGGGTGCACACATCGGCGCCAGGGGTGTATCGAACAGACGTTCAGCCTCGGTGCCATGCCATGCACCATCGCCAAAACGGATCGCATAATCCAGACCCTCACCGGCCAGGTCGACCCGGTTGTTGTTGGTGAGCAGGCGCAGGTCCACGAACGGATGCTGCTGCTGGAATTCACGCAGGCGCGGCATCAGCCAGCCCACCGCGAATGTCCCGACGACGCCCACGGTAAGCACCTCGCGGCGGCGGCCATCTTCGAACTGGGCCAGTACATCGGCGATGCGTCCGAAGGATTGCGCCACCACCGGCAGCAGCGCCAGCCCTTCATCGGTGAGGGCCAGGCCGCGCGGCAGGCGTCGGAACAGCGCCACCCCCAGGCGCTGCTCCAGGTTCTTGACCTGCATGCTCACGGCGGTCTGGGTCACGCTCAATTCCTCGGCGGCGCGTGTGAAGGAGAGATGGCGGGCCGAAACTTCGAAGGCGCGCAAGGCATTCAGGGGCAGGTACACGGAGACTCCAGGCATCAGTTTTTCTTGGGCTTGCATCCAATTATCGTGAATTGTGGCCGCATCGGCTACTGCCTATCATGCAGCCCTGTTGTCACCATTCATCGAGGAGAAAGCATGACCGGAAGACGCCATTTCCTGTCCCTGGCGGCGCTGGCCGGCGCCGGGCTGATCAGCCGCAGCTGGGCAGCCGATAGCACCAGGACAAGTAAAACTGAGGACTCATCCACACTGACCGCCCCCCTGTCGCGACTGGAAGCCGATATCGGCGGGCGTCTCGGGGTATCCCTGGTGGATACCGCCGGCGGACGTCACTGGGGCTATCGCGCCGATGAGCGTTTCCCCATGTGCAGTACCTTCAAGTTCCTGGCGGCTGCGGCGGTGCTGCGCCGTGTGGATCAAGGCCGGGAGCAGCTGGAGCGCCGCATCGTCTATCGCCAGCAGGACCTGGTCCCCTACTCGCCCACCACGGGCAAGCACACCGGTGGCGAAGGCTTGTCGGTGGCGCAGTTGTGCGAGGCAGCGGTCACCCTGTCGGACAACACGGCCGCCAACCTGATGCTGGCCAGCATGGACGGCCCCGCCGGACTGACACGCTATATCCGCACACTGGGCGACGAGCTGACCCGCCTGGATCGCAATGAGCCCACGCTCAACGAGGCCACGCCGGGCGATCCGCGCGACACCACGACCCCGGCCGCGATGACGGCCGACCTGCGCCAGCTGGTGCTGGGCAACGCGCTCACGCCGGCCTCACGCCAGCAGCTGACCCAATGGCTGGTGGCCAACCAGACCGGGGACAAGCGCGTGCGCGCCGGTCTTCCCAAGAACTGGAAGGTCGGCGACAAGACGGGGACGGGGCGTTTGGGCACGGCCAACGATGTGGGCGTGGTGTGGACAGACAAGGGGGCGCCGCTGCTGTTTGCGGTCTATCTCACCGAAAACGCCGCCACCGATGCGCGGCGCGATGCGGTGCATGCGGAAGTCGGCCGCCTGATCGGCCAGCTCATGGCCTAGGCAGTGGCTGGGGCTTAGCCTGCAAAGCTGAACGAGACGGCACCGATTCCCTCCAGCGCAGCCTCGATCTGCCGCCCTGCTCGCGCCAGTTGCAGGCCGGTGCAGGAGCCGGTGGTGATGACCTGCCCCTGTCGCCAGGGCTGGCCGCGGCGCGCGCAATGCAGCGCCAGCCAGCCCAGCATGGGCCACAGGTCAGCCGGATTGCCGCCCAGGGTGCGCGTAATTTCCTGGCCGTCGATGTGCAGGCTGGCGGCGACCTGGCGCAGCGAGAGCGTGGCCGGCAGCGGCTGCGCAGTCCCGATGATCAAGGCGCCATGGCTTTGCAGGTCGGCCATGCCGGCCCAGGGATTGGTGCACGGGGGATGACCCAGGCGTGTCTCCACCACTTCGATGGCCGGCAGGATGGCATCGAAGACCGTGCGCAGCGCCGCTTCATCCGGCACCTGCTGGCCGGGATCGTAGTCCCGCCCCACCCGCAATGCCAACTCCACTTCCAGGCCCCGCATGCGCCATTGAGGACCATGCAGTTCGGCCCCCGACGCCACCACGCCCGAGGCGGGCAAGGGCGCACAACCGGGCAGGCTGCCATCGCCCTTGCTGCCGACTTTCCAACCGCCGACCGGGCCGAGGCGGCGCAATTGCGCATCCTGCACGGCATAGGCGGTGTCGGCGTCGCCTACGGCCAGGCGGCGCCAGTCCAGCGCCAGGCCGCTGTGGCGGGCATCGAGCAGAAGTTGTGTGGCGGCATCGATGTGCATGCGGAAAATCTCCGGGACGAAAATATTGGCAGCGCGCATTGTACTGGCTCGATCGCCGCTCGCCCACCTGCAGCGCGACAATGAACTCGCCTGCACCAGCGCACTCCCACACAGGCGCCGATAATGGCAGGCAGCGCTTGACTTAGAGCGCACTCCAACTTCTAGACTGGCTGCCATGACCACTTCCCTGACCATTGCCCAAGCGGCCGAAGCCACTGGCTTGTCGGTGCATACCCTGCGTTACTACGAACGCATCGGCCTGCTCGATCCGGTGGAACGGCGTGACAACCGCCATCGCCGCTACACCCAGGAAGACCTGAACTGGATCGACTTCCTGAAGAAGCTCAAGGCGACCGGCCTGCCGGTGCGTGCCATGCTGCACTATGCCGAGCTGCGCCGCGAGGGCAATACCCTGGAAAGCGTCATTGAACGCAAGGCCATGCTGCAAGCGCATACGCTTTGCGTCCAACACACCCTGGCCGAGCTGCAGGAGAACCTGGCAGTCCTGCAGCGCAAGCTGGTCCTGTACGACGAACTGGAGCAAGCGGCTCGCGCTGCGGGTGCCCGTGCACCACGCAACAGCGCGCCCACGCCTCCCACCCCCGAAAGGATGGCACCATGACCGAACCCCTCACCACCCACCTGCAACCGGATTCGCACGTCGGCACCCGCCGCCTGGGCAGCAACGGCCCGCTGGTCTCGGCCATCGGCCTGGGCTGCATGGGCATGAGCGATTTCTACGCGCAGCGCGACGACGCCGAATCGCTGGCCACCATTGACCGCGCCCTGGAGCTGGGCATCAACCTGCTCGACACGGCCGACATGTATGGCCCCTACACCAATGAAGAACTGATCGGCCGCGCCATCCGGGGCCGCCGCGACAAATTCTTCATCGCCACCAAGTTCGGCATCCGGCGTGACCCAGGCAATCCGACCGCACGCGGCGTGGACGGCAGCCCGGCCTACATCCGCCAGGCGGTCGAAGGCAGCCTCAAGCGCCTGGGCATCGAGACCATCGACCTCTACTACCAGCACCGCATCGACCCGAATACGCCCATCGAGGCCACCATGGGCGTGCTGGCCGACCTGGTCGACGCTGGCAAGATCCGCTACATCGGCTTGTCCGAGGCCTCGTCGGCGACGCTGGAACGGGCCCACCGGGTGCATCCGGTGACGGCACTGCAGAGCGAATATTCCCTGTGGACCCGCGATCCGGAAGCCGATGTGCTGGCCACCTGCCGCGCACTGGGCATCGGCTTCGTGGCCTACAGCCCGCTGGGCCGGGGTTTCCTGACCGGCGCGCTGCAGCGCTTCGAGGATCTGGCCGAGGATGATTTCCGGCGCACCAATCCGCGCTTCCAGGGCGAGAATTTCGCCCGCAACCTGCGGCTGGTGGAAGAAGTGAAGAAAATGGCAGCCCATCACGGCTGCACGCCCAGCCAGCTGGCACTGGCCTGGGTGATGGCGCAGGACCCGCACATCGTGCCCATCCCCGGCACCAAACGCCGCCGCTACCTGGAAGAAAACGCGGGCGCATTCTCAGTGAAGCTTTCTTCCGCAGACCTGCTGGCCCTGGATACGGTCTTCCCGCGCGGGGCGGCAGCGGGCGAGCGATACGCCGAGGTCGGCATGGCTACGCTGAACCGCTGAATCGCTGAACTGCCCGGGATACGAGGGCAGATGCATGGTCGCGCTGGTCCCGGAAAATGCCCTCCCCCGCACGCTGGTTCGAGCAAGCCGGGGATTCATCGCTGTCGCAATGGGCAAGCGCCCGGCGGGGGCGCCGCTATTCGGAAAATGGCAGTGGCCAGGGATTCGCGCATGCGGGGCTCGGGTGAGCAAAGCACCCGAGCCGGCCGCCGGTCAGTGCAAGGCTTCCAGGCACAAGGCGATGCCCTGGCCCCCGCCGATGCACAGCGAAACCACCGCGCGCCGCTGGCCAGTACGCTGCAGGGCATGCGCCGCCTTGGTGATGAGGATGGCACCGGTGGCGCCGATCGGGTGCCCGTGGGCAATCGCGCCGCCATCGATGTTGAGGCGCTCGCCGGGGATGGCAAGCTCGCGCTGGACTGCCAGCGCAATGGCGGCGAAGGCCTCGTTGATCTCGAAGCGATCCACTTGCCCGAGCGTCCATTGGGCACGTCCCAGCGCCTGGCGGATCGCCGGCACCGGACCGAGACCGAACATGCCCGGTTCCACGCCCGACACCCCGGCCGAACGCACGGCGACCAGGGCTTGCAGGCCCAGCTCATCGGCCGTCTGGCGGGTACAGACGATCATCGCGGCCGCCGCCGCATTGATGCCCGGCGCATTGCCGGCCGTGATGCTGCCGTCCTTGCGGAAGGCCGGTTTGAGGCGTGCCAGCGATTCCACGGTGGTATCCGGCCGCACCGACTCATCCTGGTCGAAGCGGCGCTCGCCACCCTTGCCGGCCAAGGTGAGCGGCACAATCTCGCGCGCGAAGAAACCGCTGCGCTGGGCCGCCGCGAATCGCTGCTGGCTTTGTACCGCATAGCTGTCCTGCTGGTCACGGCTCAGGCCGAATTGCGTGGCCAGGTCTTCGGTATGCCAGCCGGAATGCTTGCCGGAGAAGGCATCGTTGAGACCATCGCTGAGGATGGCATCGATCACGGCACCATCGCCCATGCGCATGCCGGCACGCGCGCCGGGCAGCAGGTACGGGGCGCGCTCCATGTTCTCCATGCCGCCGGCGATGACCACGCTGGCCAATCCCGCCCTGATCTCGGCCAGCGCCGAGACCACCGCCTGCGCGCCCGAACCGCAGACGCGATTGATCGCCATGGCCGGCGTCTCGACCGGCAGACCACCCTTGATGGCAGCCTGGCGCGCCGGATTCATGGCGTTGCCGGCCTGGATCACGTTGCCCATGATGACCGCATCCACTCGCTCGGGCGCGATGCGGGTCTGCTGCAAGACGGCACCGATGGCGTGCGCGCCCAAGGCGACGGCAGGTACGTCCTTCAGGCTGCCGTTGAAACTGCCAATGGCGGTGCGCAGCGGCGAACAAATCACGATTTCCTGTTGCATGACCGGACTCTTTCTTCAAAAAATGACAATCATCAGGGGCAATCGACCGCTGGACCGGCAGTCGACAGTTAACTTTCATAATGCAAGTAAGGGTATCGTATCACCCAGGCGGGTGCTTCGCATCTCGTAGTTTTGCGGTCGCCGGGGGCCGCTTTCCCGGTGCCAGCGAGAACGCCCTGCGCATCGGCGGCAAGACGTTGCGCCCGTGGCATCTGTCGGAGGGGAAAAGGAATGCTGCTGCGCCCTTCGGCTTGCCATTGCCCCCCAGGGGGCAGGCAAGCGCTCGGGCGAGGTATTTCAGGCGGGGCTGGGGAGGTCGGACGCTTGACCGCTGCGCCTCAGGGGCGCGCGATGTGAACCATGTGGATCAATCGTCGCTGCGGGCCGCCGGATGCTGCGCCAGCGGCACGAAGGTATTGGTGGCCGTGTCGTGCGCCAGGATGGAGCCACTCTCGATGTCATAGACCCAGCCATGCAGTGCCAGCCGGCCCTGCGCCAGGGCCACCGCGACCGAAGGATGGGTGCGGATGTTGTTCAGTTGCGCAATCACGTTCTCGCGCACCATGCCATCGATGCGGTCCTTTTCGGTTTCATGATGGCGCGTTTCGTTGATCATGCGCGCCGCATCGGTGTGGTGCAGCCAGTTGCGCACGGCCGGCATGTGGTCCAGGCAGGCGCAGGTGGCCACCGCCGTCATGGCGCCGCAATCGGAGTGGCCGCAAATGACGATGTCCGACACCTTCAGCTGGGCTACCGCATATTCCACCGTGGCGCTCACGCCGCCCGGCTCGGGGCCGAAGGAAGGCACGATGTTGCCCGCATTGCGGATGACGAACAGGTCGCCCGGTTCGCGCTGGGTCACCAGCTCGGGCACCATGCGGCTGTCGGAACAGGAGATGAACAGGGTCGTGGGCGTCTGGCCGTTGGCCAGGCTCTTGAACAGTTCTTTACGGGAAGGAAAGACGTCCTGCTGGAAACGCAGGAAGCCGTTGATGATGTCGCGCATGAGGGGAAGGCCTTGATTCTTGATGAAGAGGGACGCCAAGCGTCCGGTGAGGCGGATGATACCACCAGCAAACAGGCTGACCGGCGGCAGGTCGTTATAAGCGTAATAACGAATGACCGCTCCGCGTTAAATTTCATCAAGAAATAGCGATTTTTCTACCGCTTAAACTCTTGTCGACTGATAAAATTGCCGTCTCGAAACTTTCCAGTGCGCAAGGCACGGCACTTTCGAGAGCGTCAGCATCGATCGAAGGGCATTTGGGTTGCCCTTGTCGACATCAACAATTCGGGGAAACAACTATGTTTAGCAGGTATGTCACAGCCGTGGCTGCGGTCGCCATGGTCACGGCGCTGGGGGGATGCGCCACGGAAAATTCACGCAGTCTGCCAGTAGCCCAGGTGGCCAGTGCGCAGCAGCCGTATCAGGGGCCGCGCAGTCCCATCGCCGTCGGCAAGTTCGACAACCGTTCCAGCTATCTGCGCGGCATCTTCTCGGATGGCGTGGACCGCCTGGGCGGCCAGGCCAAGACCATCCTGATCACGCATCTGCAGCAGAGCAATCGCTTCTCGGTCATGGACCGCGACAACATGGGCGAGCTGGCCCAGGAAGCCAAGCTGAACAAGCAGGCCCAGTCCCTCAAGGGCGCCAATTACGTCGTCACCGGCGATGTCACCGAGTTCGGCCGCAAGGAAACCGGCGACCGCCAGCTGTTCGGCATCCTCGGACGCGGCAAGTCGCAGGTGGCCTATGCCAAGGTAGCCCTGAACATCGTGGATGTGAACACCTCGCAGGTGGTGTACTCGTCGCAAGGCGCGGGTGAATACAGCCTGGACAACCGTGAGATCGTCGGTTTCGGCGGTACCGCCAGCTATGACTCCACGCTCAATGGCAAGGTGCTCGACCTGGCCATCCGTGAAGCCGTGCAGAACCTCGTTGCCGGTATCGATTCCGGTGCATGGAAGCCCTGATCCCCCTTCACGAACGAGACCGACCATGATGAACAAGAAACTCGCTGCCGGGTTCGCCCTCGGCCTGGCGCTGGCCCTTTCCGGCTGCGCCAATCACCAGCAGAAATCCCTCTATGGCTGGGGCAATTACCAGGACCAGCTGTACGAACACTTCAAGACCGAAGGCAACGGCAATGCCGCCGAGATCGCCGCGCTTGAAGAGAACCTGCAGAAGATGCGCGCCAACAACGACGCCGTGCCCCCCGGCTACCATGCCCACCTGGGCATGCTGTACGCCTCCATCGGCAAGGAAGACCAGCTGATCCAGGAGCTGCAGACCGAGAAGACGCTGTTTCCGGAATCGGCACCTTACATGGACTTCCTGATGCGCAACTACAAGAAGGGATTGAGCAAATGATGCTGAACAAATTCAAGGCGCTGGGCGCCGTGCTGCTGGCGCTGCTGGCTTCGGGCTGCGCTACCCAGCAAAAGCCGTATGACTATGCCGAGTTCAAGGCGGCGCGTCCGGCCTCGATCCTGGTCCTGCCGCCGATGAACAGTTCTTCCGAAGTCATCGCCCCCTACGGCATGCTGGCGCAGGCCACGCTGCCGCTGGCCGAATCGGGCTACTACGTGATCCCGGTCTCGCTGGCCAGCGAGACCTTCAAGCAGAACGGCTTGGCCAACGCGGCTGACATCCACGAGGTGCCGGTCAAGAAGCTGCGTGACATTTTCGGTGCCGACGCCGCGCTGTACATCAACGTGACCGACTATGGCACTTCCTACAAGGTGATCCAGAGCGATACGGTCGTCGCTGCCGACGCCAAGCTGGTCGACCTGCGCTCGGGCAAGACCCTGTGGCAGGGTTCGGCGCGCGCCTCCGACGCAGAACAGCGCCAGAACCAGAACAATGGCCTGCTGGGCGTACTGCTCTCGGCCGTGGTCAACCAGATCATCAGCACCACCACCGACGCCAGCTACAAGATGGCCAGCGTCACCAGCAATCGCCTGCTGCGTGCCGGTGGCAACAACGGCTTGCTGTACGGTCCGCGTTCGCCGCAATACCAGAAGGACTGAGCAGGACCGCTTGCAGTGCTTGCCCGTGCAAGCGCTGCTGAATCGCTCAACGCCGCTGCGGATCATCACCGCAGCGGCGTTTTCTTTTCATCTGCGCACAGGCTCGCCTGAGGAAAGCACACGCACATGCAGCCAGGCCCTCAAGCGCCGGCCAACTGATATTTGCGGATCTTGTCGTAGAGCGTCTTCTTCGGAATGCCCAGCCGGTCGGCTGCCTGAGCGACGCTGCCTTCACTGTCCTTCAAAGCGGCTGCAATCAGGCCTGCCTCGAACTGTTCTACCTGTTCAGGAAGGGACTGCGACAGGGATACCGGCGCACCGGCGGCAGTGATCTGCTCCACGCCCAGCACCCAGCGATCCGCAAAATTGCGCAGTTCGCGCACATTGCCCGGCCATTCACGTTGCTGCCACTGCTGCATCTGGGCCGCCGTCCACGGCGGCGGCTCGCGCCGGTAGCGTATCGATGCCGCCTGGCAGAAATGCGCCAGCAACAGCGGGATATCGCTGCTGCGCTGGTTCAGGGCAGGCAGGTCGATGGAGACCACGCCGATGCGGTAATACAGGTCTTCGCGGAATTGTCCTTCGGCCGACAGCTTGAGCAGGTCAGCCTTGCTGGCCGCCACCACGCGGCAATCGATGGCGACCGATTCATTTCCGCCCAGCCGTTCCAGGCGCCGCTCCTGCAGCACGCGCAACAGCTTGACCTGCAGGGCCAGCGGCATGCTTTCGATTTCATCAAGGAAAAGCGTACCGCCGTTCGCATATTCCAGCTTGCCGATGCGGCGCTTCTGGGCGCCGGTGAAGGCACCCGCTTCATGGCCGAAGATCTCGCTCTCGAAGACCGTCTCCGGCAAGGCCCCGCAGTTCAGGGCCACGAACGGCCCCTTGCGGCCGCTGGCAGCGTGCAGTTGGCGCGCCACCACTTCCTTGCCGCTGCCGGTCTGCCCGTTGATCAGCACATCCACATCGGCCGGCCCCAGGCTGCGGATCAGGGTACGGACGCGCTCGATGGCCGGCGACTGGCCCACCAGCGGCGGCAGCTCGGGATCATGCGCCCAGGCTTCGCGCAGGCGGCGGTTTTCCAGCACCAGGCTGCGCTTTTCCTGGGCCCGCAAGGCGATCTCCAGCAGGCTGTCCGAGCCGAACGGCTTCTCCACGAAATCGTAGGCGCCCGCGCGCATGGCCTCGACCGCCATGCTGACGTCGCCATGGCCGGTGACCACGATCACCGGCAGATCCGGATCGATGCGCATGACATGGGCCAGCACCTGCAAACCCGACCAGCCCGGCAGACGCACGTCGGTCACCAGAACGCCAGGGAAATCCCGGTTCAGCAGCGGCATGGCCTCTTCGGCACTGGCGCAGGCGGTCACCGTAAAACCTTCCAGCTCCAGGGCCTGGGCCGTGGCGCGGCGGACCGCTTGTTCATCTTCGATCAGCAAGGCGCTGGGGGTAGCGGCGGGTTTATCCATCAGATCCATTCTCCGTCTTCAACAGCGGCAGGCGCACCACGAATTCAGCGCCGCCCTGCTCATGATTATGTGCGCTCAACTGGCCATTCATGGCCTGGACGATGGACGAGGATATCGCCAACCCCAGGCCCAGTCCCTTGCTCGACGACTTGGTCGTGAAGAAGGGCTCGAACAGGTGCGGCGCCACCTCATCGGCGATGCCCGCACCGGAGTCCCGGATGCGCAGCACCGCCTGCTGACGCTCTGCATCGACCTCCAGCACCACGCAGACGCACTGCTGCGGCGCCTCTTCCACCGCATCGAGCGCATTGCGCAAGAGATTGACGATGACCTGTTCGGTACGCACCGCATCACCGGTCACATGTACTGGCCCAGGCATGGTGATGCGGGCTTCCACACCCTGCTTTTCGAAGTCGCTGGAGAGCAGCCGTACCGAAGCCTCCACCGCCTGGCGCAGGTCGACCGCCGCCACCGCTTCACCACTCTTGCGGGCAAAGCCCTTCAGTTGGCCGATGATCTTGCCCATGCTGGCACTGGCATGGCTGATGTGTTCCAGGTTTTCGGCCACCTGCGCCGCCTGCCCGCGTGCCAGAAACTTCACCGAGTTGTCGGCGAAGGCGCGAATGGCCGCCAGCGGCTGGTTCAGTTCATGCGTCATCCCGGCCGCCATCTGGCCCAGCATGGCCAGCTTGCCGGCCTGCACCAGTTCATCCTGGGTGGTGCGCAACAGGCTCTCGGTCTGCTGCAGTTTGGCGTACTTGGCGGCGATGGCCTGGTTGGCGGCGGTCAGTTCTTCGGTGCGCTGGGCGATTTTCTGCTCCAGTTCCTCGGCGGCGCGGCGCAAGGCGTTGCGCGACGCCAGCCGTTCCTGCAGGCGACGCCGGTGCTGGTACCAGGCCAGCAGCGAAATGGCCAGCGCCACCATGAAGAGCGCGGCCGCCATCGCCGAGAGCATGGCTGAACGCTGCATGCGCGCCTGCGAGGGGAACAGCATCAACTGCCATCCCAGCCGCCCTACCGGCCGTGACACGTGGGTGCCGAAGCCGCGCTGCAGGGCCGGCGGCAAGGTCGAGACCGGCGTGATGGGCAGGTCCGCATATTGATGCGTGCCTTCCAGCTCGCGCTGCACCGGCGCGCTCAGGGCTTGCAGGCTGTGGTACTTCCATTCGGGCCGGTTGCTGAGGAACACCACCCCGCCGGCATCGGTGAGCGTGATCGGATCGCTGCTGCTGCGCCAGGTATGTTCGAACTCGGCCAGGTCCACCTTGACCACCATCACGCCAATGGGCAGGTCGCCCTCGGCCTGGTCCTGGCGGCGATAGATGGGCTGGGCGATGAAATAGCCCGGTTCGCTGGAAATGTTGCCGATGCCGTAGAAGCGCCCTGCCCTTCCCAGGATCGCCTCGCGAAAATAAGGCCGGAAACCGAAGTCACGGCCGACATAACTGAATTCTTCATCCCAGTTGCTCGAAGCCAGCGTCACCCCCTGGCGGTTGAGCATGAAGATATTGACCGCGCGCGACTGCTGCTGGATGGTCTTGAACGCGCGATTGAGGCGATCCACCGACAACGCATCCTCGGGATGCTGCAAGACCTGCCGCACATCGGACTGGAAGCCCAGGGCAAAGGGCAAGGCTTCATATTTCTGCAGGATCGATTCCAGGTCCAGCGCCGCGATCTGCAACTGGGCGGCGGCCTGGTTGCGTTGATCGCTCTCGGCCCGGCCCAGCGCGATGCGATAGGTCAGCCCGCAGACCACCAGGGTGGCGGCCAGGAACAGGGTCAGGATCAGCAGGTTTCGTCGCGCGCGCATGAAGGATAGGGTCAAATGCAGCGCGGCGCCCCGCAGGGCGCCGCGTTGGAGGCGTCATGATAACGCGCCGCGCGCCACCGCAGGCAGCGGCGCGCGGGCAAAGGGCGATCAGGCAGGCTTGTGCAGCTTGCCGGCAGCGGCATCGGCCTCGCCGTGTTCATCGTCCGGGTTCATGGCGACATCGCCCTTGAGGTGGCCGTCACGCTGCGGATCCGGCATGCGCAGGCTGATGATCAGCGCCACCAGGCACAGTGCGCTCACATACCAGTAGAAGGCCGATTCCACGCCCGCCGACTTCAGCGACAGCGCCACGAATTCGGCCGAACCACCGAAGATGGCGTTACCGACCGCATACGACAGGCCCACACCCAGCGCACGCACTTCAGGCGGGAACATCTCGGCCTTGATCAGGCCGCTGATGGAGGTATAGAAGCTGACGATGGTCAAGGCCAGGATGGCCAGCGCCATGGCCACGCCGGGGCTGCTGACGTCCTTGAGGAAATGCAGGATCGGGAAGGTGCCCACCATGCCGAAGAAGGCGAAGCACAGCATGGAATTGCGGCGGCCGATCTTGTCGGAGATGGCACCGAAGATCGGTTGCAGAATCATGTAGACGAACAGCGCGCCGGTCATGACGCCATTGGCGACCTTGGGATCCATGCCGGCGGTGTTGACCAGGTATTTCTGCATGTAGGTGGTGAAGGTGTAGAACATCAGCGAGCCGCCGGCGGTGAAGCCCACCACGTTCAGGAAGGCGCGCTTGTGCTGCAGCAAGCCCTTGAGGGTACCGGCTTCCTTCTTCTTGCGGGCACCGGCCGAAGAGGTCTCGGCCAGCGAACTGCGCAGGTACATCGCCACCAGCGCACCGACCGCGCCGAGCACGAAGGGAATGCGCCAGCCCCAGGCCATCAGCTCGGCCTTGGTCAGCCACTGCTGCATGGCGAACAGCACCAGCACGGCCAGCAACTGGCCGCCGATCAGGGTCACGTACTGGAAGGAGGCGAAGAAGCCGCGGCGGCCATTGGGCGCCACTTCACTCATGTAGGTGGCCGAGGTGCCATATTCACCGCCCACCGACAGGCCCTGGAACAGGCGTGCCAGCAGCAGCAGCGCCGGCGCCCAGGCACCGATGGTGGCGTAGGTCGGCAGCACGGCCACGGCCAGCGAGCCGCCGCACATCATCAGGACCGAGATCAGCATGGAGGTCTTGCGGCCGTGCTTGTCGGCGATGCGGCCGAACAGCCAGCCGCCGATGGGACGCATCAGGAAACCGGCGGCAAACACGCCGGCCGTGTTCAGCAACTGGCTGGTGGCGTCACCCTTGGGGAAGAAGGCCGGTGCGAAGTAGATCGCACAGAAGGAATAGACATAGAAGTCGAACCATTCCACCAGGTTGCCGGAGGAGGCGCCGAGGATGGCGAAGATGCGCTTGCGGTATTCGGTGGCGCTCAAGGGCGTGCTGGTGGTGCTGGGCGCGCTGCTTTGCGGGGTGACACTCATGGAGATCTCCTGTGTTGGCCGCAGGCCTGTCCGAAAGACGCGACGTGCGGCGGGTCATCTTGCTTTGATTGAACCGGAACAAGGCATAACGCAGAGGCCAGCGGGACCAGGCGCGTGAAGACGATGCGGGGAGCGCATCAGGTGTCTGTCTCCGTGTTTGCTTTTTTGTTTTGATCTTCATATTGCAGGCTTCGTGCCAGCACGAAAAGTTCGGCAATGAGATCGCAAGCCATTGATTACAAAGGGTTTTATCAAAAACAGAGAAAAACAAGCCGCCCACCCGGTGCGGATTCCCGGAATGCTGCTGCGCGGCATGTCCGGGAATCCAGCCACGCGCGCAATGAAAAACGGCGCATGTCTTTCGACATGCGCCGCTCTCAAGGTCTTGCGGTCTACGGTCTTACGGTCCGACCGAGGCTGCGATCAGCGTTCGGACAAGGCATCCATGACGCACAGGGCCGTCATGTTGATGATGCGGCGCACCGTCGCCGACGGGGTCAGGATATGAACCGGCTTGGCGCAACCCAGCAGGATGGGGCCGATGGCCACGCCGTTGCCCGATGCGGTCTTGAGCAGGTTGTAGGCGATGTTGGCGGCATCGATGTTGGGCATGACCAGCAGGTTGGCATCACCCTTCAACGGCGAATCCGGGATCACCGCATTCAACAGCTTGGAATCGAGCGCGGTATCGCCGTGCATTTCGCCATCGACTTCCAGGTCCGGCGCGATTTCGCGCAGGATGCCCAGGGCTTCGCGCATCTTGCGGGCCGATTCGCTGTTGCTGGAACCGAAGTTCGAGTGCGACAGCAGCGCAGCACGCGGATGCAGGCCGAAACGGCGCATTTCTTCAGCGGCCAGCATGGTGATCTCGGCCAGTTCGCGGGCGTTGGGATTTTCGTTGACGTGGGTGTCCACCATCACCAGCTGGCGATTGGGCAGGATCACCGCATTCATCGCGGCATACACGTTCACGCCTTCGCGCTTGCCCAGCACCTGGTCGATGTAGTGCAGGTGCAGCTGGGTGGTGCCGTAGGTGCCGCAGATCATGCCATCGGCATCGCCCTTGTGGATGGCCATGGAACCGATGAGGGTATGGCGGCGGCGCATTTCCAGCTTGGCGTACTGCTCGGTGACACCCTTGCGGCGCGACATCTCCAGGAAGCTCTGCCAGTAATCGCGGTAGCGGTTGTCGAAGTTGGGGTTGATGACCTCGAAGTCGGTGCCGGCACGCAGGCGCAGGCCGAACTTCTTGATGCGCTGTTCCAGCACTTCCGGACGGCCCACCAGGATGGGCTTGGCCAGGTTTTCATCGACGATCACCTGGACCGCACGCAGCACGCGCTCTTCTTCGCCTTCGGCGTAGACGATGCGCTTCTTGGCCTCGGCAGCCTTCTTGGCGACCTGGAAGATCGGGCGCATGAAGGTACCGCTGTGGTAGACGAACTGTTCCAGCTTCTCGATGTAGGCATCCATGTCCTGGATCGGACGGGCGGCCACACCGGAGCTTTCGGCAGCACGCGCCACGGCCGGCGCGATCTTGATCATCAGGCGCGGGTCGAAGGGCTTGGGAATGATGTATTCCGGGCCGAAGGACAGGTTGGCGATCCCATAGGTCGAGGCCACGATATCGGACTGCTCGGCCTGGGCCAGCTCGGCGATGGCGTGGACGGTGGCGATCTCCATCTCGCGGGTGATGGTGGTGGCACCCGAATCGAGCGCGCCGCGGAAGATGTAGGGGAAGCACAGCACGTTGTTGACCTGGTTCGGATAATCCGAACGGCCGGTGGCGATGATGGCGTCGTCACGCACGGCCATCACTTCTTCCGGCAGGATTTCCGGGGTCGGGTTGGCCAGGGCCAGCACCAGCGGACGGGCGGCCATCTGCTTGACCATCTCGGGCTTCAACACGCCGGCGGCGGACAGGCCCAGGAAGATGTCGGCATCCGGGATCACTTCGGCCAGGGTACGGGCGTCGGTTTCACGGGCGAAACGCTCCTTGTCCGGATCCATCAGTTCCTTGCGGCCCTTGTAGACCACGCCGGCCAGGTCGGTGACGAAGATGTTTTCGATGGGGAAGCCGAGGTCGACGATCAGGTCCAGGCAGGCCAGCGCCGCCGCGCCCGCGCCGGAGACCACCAGCTTGACGTTCTTGATGTCCTTGCCCACGACCTTCAGGCCGTTGAGGATGGCGGCGCCGACGATGATGGCGGTACCGTGCTGGTCATCGTGGAAGACCGGGATCTTCATCTTCTCGCGCAGCTTGCGCTCGATGTAGAAGCATTCCGGCGCCTTGATGTCTTCCAGGTTGATGCCGCCGAAGGTCGGCTCCAGGGCCGCGATGACGTCGATCAGCTTGTCCGGGTCGGTTTCATTGATTTCGATGTCGAAGACGTCGATGCCAGCGAACTTCTTGAACAGCACGCCCTTGCCTTCCATGACCGGCTTGGACGCCAGCGCACCGATGTTGCCCAGGCCCAGCACGGCGGTACCGTTGGTGATCACGGCCACCAGGTTGCCACGGGCGGTGTAGCGGAAGGCGTTGAGCGGGTCGGCGACGATTTCTTCGCAGGCCGCAGCCACGCCCGGAGAATACGCGAGGGAGAGATCACGCTGGTTGGTCAGCAGCTTGGTGGGCGTGACCGCGATCTTGCCCGGGGTCGGAAACTCGTGGTAATCCAGCGCTGCCTGACGAAGTTGCTGACGCACTTCTTCTTTCTTACTGATCATCGAATCCATACTCTGTATTCTCTAGTTGACTTGCGAAGGGGGTCGATTCTAGCAGAGGTCGGCCCTCAATCATAGGCCGCAGGGCTCATGCTGCTCCGCGCAAAGCCTTCTCCGGACTGGCTTTGCGGCCTGTCGACCCAAACCCGTGATGACCGCGAACATGGCATTTCCGGGGCCAGATGACGACCAGTTGCCGCCTGATGTGCGCAGTTGCGCGCAGCTTGATTTCCCGCACGAGAGGCTGACACTGCCCTTGCATATCCGGTATTGGGGAAAACCCCTATCCCTTCACCATGGGCTCGCGCACCCTGCCCTGGCGCGGCATCCGGGCAGTTTGCGCTGCATCGCAACATGCGCCGTCGCCGGGATATTGTGCGCCTGAAGCCGTGACGGATTGGTTACAATCGCGCCATGCTTTCCGAATTCGAACTCATTGCGCGCTATTTCAGCCGCCCGCCCGCTCCCGACAGCCGCACGGCCCTGGGTGTGGGGGACGACTGCGCGCTGATGACACCGGCCCCGGGGATGCAGCTGGCCATTTCCAGCGACATGCTGGTGGCTGGCCGCCACTTCTTCCCGGATGCCGATCCCCTGCTGCTGGGCCACAAGTGCCTGGCCGTCAATCTCTCCGACCTGGCCGCCATGGGCGCCCAGCCGATTGCCTTCACGCTGGCCCTGGCCTTGCCGGAAGCGCGCGCCGACTGGCTGGCACCGTTCTCGCAGGGCATGCTGGCGCTGGCCGATGCCCATGGCTGCGAGCTCATCGGCGGCGACACCACCAAAGGACCGCTGACCATCAGCATCACGGTCTTCGGCGAAGTGCCGCCGCAACAGGCGCTGCGCCGCGATGCTGCCCGCGCCGGGGATGACATCTGGGTGTCCGGCACGCTGGGCGATGCGCGCCTGGCGCTGGCCGGCTACCGCCAGGAATTCGACATCAACACCGAAGAACTGCAGCTGGCCGCCCCGCGCATGCATGCGCCCACCCCGCGCGTGGCGCTGGGCCTGGCCCTGCGTGGCATTGCCCATGCCGCCATCGACATCTCCGATGGCCTGGCGGGCGACCTCGGCCACATCCTCGACCGGTCCCGCGTGGGGGCGACGCTGGACGTGGACGCCCTGCCGCCCGGCCCGGCCTTGCAGCAGCGCGACCTGCACCTGCGCCGCCGCTTTACCTTGTCCGGCGGCGACGATTACGAACTGTGCTTCACTGCCCCGGCACGCCAGCGCGAGGCTGTCCTCAAGGCCGCCCAGTCCGCTGGAACCACCGTCACCCGCATCGGCCAGATCGATGCGCAAGCCGGATTGCGGCTGCTCGATGCCGCCGGTGAACCGCTGCAGGACACGCCGGATTCCTTCGATCATTTCCGTTCATGAACCAAGCTTCTTCGCCCTTCCCGCCGCCGCCTTCGGCCTCGCCCCGCAAACGCAAGCCGACCCCGCACTTCATGCTGGCCCATCCGGCGCACTGGATCGCCCAGGGCTTCGGCAGCGGCCTCTCGCCCATCATGCCGGGCACGGCCGGAACGCTCTTTGCGTGGCTATCCTATGCGGTGCTGTCCACACGCTGGCCGCATGTCTTCACGGCGGCGAACTGGCTGGTGATCATTGCGGCCGGCTTCATCATCGGCATCTGGGCCTGTCACCGCACGGGGCAGGCGCTCAATTCGCCCGATGACGGCAGCATGGTGTGGGATGAAATCATCGCCTTCTGGCTGGTGCTGGTGCTGGTCATGCCGGCCAGCCTGAAGACGCAGTTTGCGGCCTTCCTGGTGTTCCGCTTCTTCGACATGGTCAAACCGCCCCCGATCGCCTGGTTCGACCGCCGCTTCAAGGGCGGTTTCGGCGTGATGTGGGATGACATCGTGGCAGCCTTCTATACGCTGCTGGTGTTTGCGTTCTGGCGCACTTATTGGTAACCGGAAGTGAACAATCGGGGCTTGTCCGATACAACATTCCCCGACATCGGAGTATCCTAGTCCACGCACTTCGTTGATCAACCGACCGCAGCGCGCCCACCTCCCGGCGCCGACTGCGGCACAGCCGAGGATGACACTCATGGACAGCACCCTGGACCTGGCCACCCGCGTGGGCCACACCCTCAAAGCCAAAGGCCTGCTCCTGGCCACTGCAGAATCCTGTACCGGTGGCGGCATCGCCCATGCCATCACTGAAATCGCCGGATCCTCGGAATGGTTTGATTGCGGTTTCGTGACCTATTCGAACGCCTCCAAGAACGAATTGCTGGACATCTCCGAAGCCCTGATCGCCCAGCATGGCGCGGTCAGCGAGGAAATCGCCGGTGCCATGGCCGAAGGGGCGGTGGCCAACAGCAGTTCGGATGTGGCCGTCTCCACCACCGGCATCGCCGGCCCCGGCGGCGCGGTGCCGGGCAAGCCGGTCGGCACCGTCTGCTTCGGCTGGCGCGTGGGCGACAAGACCTATACGGAGCGCCTGGTCTTCAAGGGCGACCGCCAGCAGGTGCGGGCCCAGACGGTGGAACATTCACTCAAGGGCCTGCTGAAGCTTTTGGCAGACTGACGCGGCGAATATGAAGAAAAAGGCGGCGCTCCCATGGAGTCGCCGCCTTTTTCTTCATCTGTGCTTGCGCAGCTCAGCGGAAGCGGTTGATCGCGTCCCGCGTCTCGATGGCCACCCGGCGCGCCGCAGCGGCGAAATCTTCGCCGGCTTCGGGCTTGGCGTAGAGGATGGCACGTGAAGAATTGATCATCATGCCCGTACCCGAGGCCGTCTTGCCGGCCTTGACCGTGGCTTCCACATCGCCACCCTGGGCCCCCACGCCCGGCACCAGCAGCGGCATGTCGCCGATGATGGCGCGCACCTGGGCCAGCTCGTGCGGGAAGGTGGCACCGACCACCAGGCCGCACTGGCCGTTGGTATTCCACTTCTCGGCGACCAGGCGCGCCACGTGCTGGTACAGCGGCTTGCCATCGACTTCCAGGAATTGCAGGTCGGAACCGCCGGCATTGGAGGTACGGCACAGCACGATCACGCCGCGATCCTTCCATTCCAGGTAAGGCGAGACCGAGTCCCAGCCCATGTAGGGGCTGACCGTGACGACGTCGGCGTCATAGCGTTCGAAGGCTTCGCGGGCATACTGTTCGGCGGTGGCGCCGATGTCACCGCGCTTGGCATCGAGCACCAGCGGGATCTCGGGGTAGTTGGTGCGCAGGTAGGCGCAGATGCGCTCCAGTTGCTCTTCCGCACCGAGGGCAGCGAAATAGGCGATCTGCGGCTTGAAGGCACAGGCGGCTTCGGCGGTGGCATCGATGATGGCGCGGCAGAATTCGAAGATCGCGTCCGGCTTGCCCTGCAGCTCGGCGGGGAATTTCTTGAGGTCGGGGTCCAGGCCGACGCACAGCAGGGAATTGCGCGAAGTCCACGCAGCGTTGAGTTTCTCGATGAATGTCACGGTGGTGCCTTTAACTGAAAGATGCGCTATTGTAGCGCGCCGGCCTGTCCAGACCTCGATTTTTGACTGATGTTCAGGGTTTTTCGCGGAACATCGGGCACTTCAGCAGGTTTGCATGGTCTCATGCGCTCTCTTTGCTTCACTTTTTGCTACGAGGAAAACAACATGAAAAAACTCTTCGCCTGGCTGGCCATCGCCATCACCGCCCTCACCCTCTCCGGCTGCGGCTACAACGAATTCCAGGCCAAGGATGAAGCCACCAAGGCCGCCTGGGGCGAAGTGGTCAACCAGTACCAGCGCCGCGCCGACCTGATCCCGAACCTGGTCAACACCGTCAAGGGCTATGCCTCGCACGAGAAGGACACCCTGGAAGCCGTTACCCGCGCCCGTGCTGCGGCCACCAGCTTCCAGATCACCCCGGAAGTGCTCAACGATCCCAAGGCCTTTGCCAAATTCCAGGAAGTACAGGGGCAATTGTCGTCGGCGCTGTCGCGCCTGATGGCGGTCTCCGAGAACTATCCGCAGTTGAAGGCCGACACCAGCTTCCGCGACCTGCAATCCCAGCTGGAAGGGACTGAAAACCGCATCACCGTGGCCCGTCAGCGCTATATCGCCGCTGTGAAGGATTACAACATCCTGGCGCGCAGCTTCCCCACCAACATCACGGCCAAGCTGTTCAGCTATGAAGTCAAACCTTCGTTTACGGTAGAAAACGAAAAAGCCATCTCGACCGCGCCCACGGTCAACTTTGGCAAGTAAGCGCCCGCCCCATTGGCCATGCGCAAACTGCTCCTGACCTGCTGGCTGCTGGCGTGGATCGCGCTGGCCGGACCGGCTCGTGCCGATGACGGCCTGGTGCCGGTACCGCCGCTGACGGCCCACGTCGTCGACCAGATCCACCTGCTGCAGCCGCAGCAGCGCCAGGCCCTCGACGGCGTTCTGGCCGACATCGAACAGCGCACCGGCAGCCAGATCGGCGTGCTGCTGATGTCCTCCACCGCACCTGAAGCCATCGAGCAATACAGCATCCGCGTGGCCGAAGCGTGGAAGCTGGGCCGCAAGGGCGTGGATGATGGCGTGATCCTGATCGTCGCCAAGGACAACCCAAAATCCCTGCGCCGCCTGCGCATCGAAGCCGGGCGTGGCGTACAGGGCAGCCTCACCGATGCGCAATCCAAGCGCATCCTGGAAGACGTGATCGCCCCGCATTTCCGCCAGAACGATTTCTATGGCGGCCTGGCGGCGGGCGTGACGGCCATCACCACCCTGCTGGAACAGGAAAAGCTGCCACCGGCCAAACGATCCTCCGGCGCAGTACAGAGCGACGATGGCGCAGGCTGGATCACGCTGGTGGTGATCGGTCTGTTCCTGGTGGTGTTCTTCACGGTATTGCTCAAGTCGCGCCGCAGCAACCGCAATGCGCTCAACAACAATGACTGGGGACGCGGCGGCAGCACGACCGCCGGGGTCATCATCGGCAGCCTGGTCGATGAGGCCTTGCGCCAGGCCAGTTCCGGCCGGGGCGGTTCGCGATCGGGTGGCGGCGGATTCGGTGGTGGATTTGGCGGTTCGTCCGGTGGCGGCTTCTCCGGCGGTGGCGGTACATTCGATGGCGGCGGCGCCTCGGGAGACTGGTGACATGGCGCACAACAATGCATCCCCTTCCCTGTTTGCGCGCCTGCTGCGCCACCTGCGCATGACGCGTGCGGCGGCACGGCGCATCTTTCCCTCTTCCACCCTCAAGGCGATCCAGGCCAGCATCGGTGAAGGAGAACGGCAGCACCGTGCGCAAGTGCGCGTGATCGTCGAAGCCGCGCTGACGCTGGGCGCAGTGCGGCGAGGTGAAAGCGCCCGCCAGCGCGCGCACGAGCTGTTTTCGCACTACCGCATCTGGGATACCGAGGAAAACTGCGGCGTGCTGGTCTACCTCAACCTGGCCGACCGCAAGGTCGAAATCGTCGCCGATCGCGGCATCAATGCGCGTGTCACGCGGGAGCAATGGCAACAGGTGTGCAGGCAGATGACTGCCGGGTATGCCGCTGGCCACTACGAGGCCAGCACCCTGCAGGCATTGGCCAGCCTGCATGCGATCCTGGCGAAGGCCTTGCCGCGCGCCCCGGATGGCGCCGGCGACCTGCACAACGAACTCTCCGACAAACCCCTGCTACTTTGATGCGATGTGAACAGGCCCTAGTGGGTGGCGGCGGCTGCGATTGAAGCCGCCCGCTGCTCAACTCAACCGTTCTCGTACACCCACTGCAACAAGGCATCCTGCGCCTGCTGCCCATTGGGCGCAGCAGCGTGATTGATCAGGAACACCACCACATAGGTCTTGCCCGAGGCCGCCTGCACATAGCCCGCAATCGAACGCACGTCATTGAGCGTGCCCGTCTTGATATGCGCCTGCCCCGCCACGCTTTGCGTCTTCAGGCGACGGCGCATGGTGCCGTCGTAACCCACCAGCGGCAGTGAAGATACGAACTCCGGCATCAGCGGCGAACGATAAGCCTGCACCAGCACGCTCGCCAGCAGCGCCGGCGTAACGCGCTCCACGCGGGAAAGACCGGCGCCGTTCTCGATGGCCAGGCCATTGGTATCGATGCCCTTGTCATTGAGCCAGCCACGCACCGCGCGCGCGGCATTGACGGTGTCCCCGGGCTGGCCGGTCATCTCCGCCCCCAGCGTGAGCAGCACCTGGCGCGCCATCACGTTGTTGCTGTACTTGTTGATGTCGCGGATGACTTCCGGCAACGGTGGCGACTGCACTTCCACCATCAGCCGTGCCGAAGGCGTGACCTGTCCGTTGAGTACGCGTCCGGCAAAACTGCCGCCGAGGTCGGCCCACATCTGTGCAAAACTCGCGCCTACATACTGCACATTATTCATGCGGTAAGGATGGACATACCACACACGCGGCCCGCAATCGGCGCTGTAACTGCCGGTGAAACTGACGGCGTTGGGGTCGTTGTTCATCTTCAGCTTGCCCTGCCAGTCACCGCAGGGTTCCTGCGACAGGCGCGGCGGCGTGAGGGTGACACCGGCCATGGGCGGATCCATGCTCACATTGACCACGCCATTGGCCGCATCCGGTTCAAACCGGAAAGCCTGGGTGCGGTAATTCATCAGCAGCGCATCGGGACCGGCGTTGTAGGGCTTCTGCGGATCCCCATCGAACTGCGAGGGGTCATAGCTGGACTCCGCAAAATAAGTGCGGTCCAGCACCAGGTTGCCGCGAATATCCTTGATGCCGCGTGCGCGCAACTGGCGCAGGAACAGCCAGAAATTCTCCAGCACCAGCTTGGGATCGCCCCCGCCCTTGAGGATCAGGTCGCCATTGAGCACGCCCCCGGAGAGCGTGCCGTCGATATAGGCCTGGGTCTTCCAGGTATAGGTCGGACCGAGGATCTCCAGGGCCGCATCGGTGGTCACCAGCTTCATCACGGAAGCGGGATTGAAAGGCTGCGCGGTATTGTTGGCCGCCAGCATGCGCTTGCCGCTTTCGGCATCGACCACCACCACCCCCGTGTTCTGCTGCGGGATATGGGCCACCCGCAGCGCGCCGACCACGGCCGGCGGCAGGCCCTGCGCGCAGACGGCACTGCTGGCCAGGAGCGAAACGATGAACGAAGAAAAACCAAACCGGTGACACTGCAGGAGGCGGGGAAAGCGGAGCATGATTCAGACTGGAATGAGGAGCAGGCATTATAGGGGATGCATGGCAGGCCGCTGGCGCGCCCGGTGCGGCCCGCCGTCAGAGGACATCGGCGCGTCACCTTGCCATGCGACACTAGGGCCTGTTCTGGACAGGCCCTGAAGGCTTTACACCTGCCGTTTGCAACAGGGAAGATGCACAAGCCCGGCCTGCCAATGACCAATGCCAGCAGGAAACGGTTCCCCGTGCGCGACCGACCGGGGTCAAGGCAAGGGCAGGCCAGGCTTGCGAAGAGCCGCCGGAAGGCGTTACGCTGCGTGACCGATAATCATGCTTGCCATGTAACCAGCACGTACCATCCGCCTGACCGGCGCGGTCGCCCTGGCAGCACCTGCGGTCCCGACGAAAGAAAAACATGAACATGTCATCCCCCTCCAACCCCGATTGTTCACCCGCGCCCCCGGCCCCTTCAGGGTGGCCGCGCCTGCGGCGCCTGCTGCTCAATCTCGTCGATCCGCTGGCCCTGTATCGCCCGCGGGCAACCGGTACGGTTGAGGCCGCTACAGCCGCACTGGCCGGCAAGGGCGTGCGCTTCGTGCAGCGTATCTACCGCCTGCGGGTGATCGGCCTGGGTGTGGGATTTTTCTGCGTCGCGGCCGGCTTCCTGCAACATCCCGTGCCGTGGCCGCTGTGGCTGCTGCTGGTGGCGCATGGCTACGTATGGCCCCACGTCGCCCGCCATTGGGCGCTGCGCAGCGTCATTCCCTATCGCGCCGAGCGGCGCAACCTGGTCATCGATGCCGCCTTCGGCGGCTTCTGGATCGCGGCCCTGCAGGGCAACCTGGTGCCCAGCGCGGTCATCATCTCGATGCTGTCCATGGATAACATAGCCGCCGGCGGCCTGCGCCTGTTCCTGCGCGGGCTCTATGCCAGCATCCTTGCCTGCGCACTGGGATGGTGGCTGCTGGGGGCGCACTTCCTGCCCCAGTCGGACCTGACCACCATCCTCGCCTGCCTGCCCATGATGGCGCTCTATCCCTTGGCGCTGGGGCAATCCACCTACCTGATGTCGAAGAAACTGGCAGAGCGCTCACGCCAGTTCGAGATCGTCAGCCAGCTCGATGGCCTCACCCTGCTCTTCAACCGACGCTACTGGGAAAGCCTGCTGATGGAAGAATTCGAACGCCGCCATCGCCAGCCATCGGGACAGACCCAGACCTTCCTGCTGTTGCTGGACCTGGACTACTTCAAGAGCATCAACGATACCTGGGGCCACCTGGTCGGTGACGAAGTGCTGCGCAACTTCGCGCGCCTGCTGCGTTCAAGGCTGCGCGAACAGGACTGGATCGGGCGCTACGGGGGAGAAGAATTCGGGGTGATCCTGCGGGACATGCACCCCACCGACGCGCTGGCGCTGGCGCAGGGCCTGGTCGACGCGGCGCGCCTGCACGATGATATAAACAATTTATATGGCTGCACCGTCAGCGGAGGACTGGTGCCCTTCTCGCCCGACATGGAGGCCCATTTCGTCTGGCTGCAACGGGCCGACCATGCCATGTACTGTGCCAAGGAAAGCGGACGGGACCGGCTGGTGGTCTGGCATCCCGGGCTCGAACGCGCGGCCGGCTCGCCCAATCAACCGCCGCCGCCCTGCTGCGTCTGAACTGGCGCCGATGAACCGACGAATACGATGGACGCAAAAAAGGCCGATGTTTTCGGGGCCGCCACGAGACCACTGTGAAAACATCGACCTAGGGAAATCAAGGCGGGGCGATCGGCATGACGGAATGATAGGCGTACTTCCCTAAAAAAATGCCTGCGCCGATGCCCCGGCCACTGCCGCAACGAGCGGCAAAGCGGGCCGCAGAAAGCCCGCTAAATTAGCACTGGCAGTGCTTCCAGTACTAAAAGGGCGAGCAATGCGCCGAAGACCGCGCCCACTGCTCTCAAACTGGTACGGACCATCCTTGAGGCCACCGGAACCTCCCCGCATAGCAACAAACCCGCCAGCGCCATGGGAATGAAGAACATCAGGTTGTTCATGATGAGGTTGGGCATGATGCGTCTCCTGGTCGAGTTTATTGGTTTTGCGCGGGGCTGCTGCGCGTACTCTGTTGGGGCTTGCCTCGTATTGAGTATAGGCCGTACACCATGGAAGACAAGGCGCTGCGCACGAGAATCGGTGCTGCAGAGCAGCGTCCAGGGCTGCAAAAATCAGCTTCCTGATCCCCACTCTGAAGCAGAAAGCTTCCATTCCGGCTTGTTGCAGATGCACAAATTTTCGGCAACGGGGGCGGATTTGCCTTGACCCTGTTTTCCGCGCGGGCGTAGAATTCGCCCGTTCTCATTTTTTGGAGTCCCTCTCATGGGCACTTGTTCGGGTGACAGTTGTTGCCGGTTAATTCCGGGTTAAGCCTCAGCAAGGATTTCAGCAGGACTTCATCCTGTCGTCATCTTGCACCAGGCAGATGACGGCAATTCATGTCGGCAGCGCGCGGTCTTTGCAGATCGGGTTTTCAGCAGCGCCGCTGACAACGACATTCCCTCACAACGACAGATCGACGATCGACCGCCGCAGACACGGCGTCAGAACGCAGCTGCATCGCGACCGCATTGCCCGCTCCTTCGAGCCGGCAACCGGCCGGCCTGATGCCGCGCGCGCCATGGCGCAACGCCTTCCGCATGGCCAGCCGCCATGCGGCTGCACGTCTGCTCGCGCCTTCAGGCGCCGATGACAGGGTCTCCGCTCAACCAGGCGGAGGCTGCAATGCGACTGACACATCCATCATGAATACGCGAAGACCCAGCGCGCCGCGTCCGGCCGCCCGTCTTTCGCGGGGGCCGTCCACACGGCGCTGACCCCGATGCCGGCCTGCCCTGCTGCAGGCCGACGCGATGCAAACCGCTTCGTCCACGGGACGAGGCCCAACAAGAAAAGAAGCACGCCATGAATCTGAACCTGCTGAAAGAAACCTTTGTCAGCTTCATCCGCGCACGCGGTATGGACCGTCACTTCCGCCGCCTGGGCATGGACATGTTCCGCAGCGCCCCGGTGACCAAGGAAGTCCCGCCAACCCTGGCCGAGCAATTGAGCGAAGCCTCCCGCAGCCAAGCCCAGGCGCTGCTGCAGCGCCTGCAGTCGCGCCCCGATGGCCTGACCGAAGCGGAAGCCGATGCCATCCGTGAACACAGCGGCCCCAACGAAGTCGAGCACGAGAAGCCGCTGACCTGGTATGTCCACCTGTGGCACTGCTACAAGAACCCGTTCAACCTGCTGCTGACCCTGCTGGCCGCGGTCTCCTTCTACACCGAGGACATGAAGGCCGCCATCGTCATCGGTACCATGGTGGTGGTCTCGACCTTGCTGCGCTTCGTGCAGGAAGCGCGTTCCAACACCGCCGCCGACAAGCTCAAGGCCATGGTCAGCAACACCGCCACCGTGATGCGCCACGACCAGGTCGAAGAGATCGCCGCCGAAGCGCAGCGTTACTTCGACGTGCTGCTGCACCCCAAGGGCGCGCGCCGCGTCGAAGTGCCCATCCACCAGCTGGTACCGGGCGACATCGTGCTGCTCTCGGCGGGCGACATGATCCCCGCCGACCTGCGCCTCTTGGCCGCCAAGGACCTGTTCGTCAGCCAGGCCGCGATGACCGGCGAATCGCTGCCGGTGGAAAAATTCGTCACCCCCAGCAACCTCAACACCAGCAGCCCGCTGGAGCTGGACAACCTCTGCTTCATGGGCACCAACGTGGTCAGCGGCTCGGCCACGGGCGTGGTGCTGACCACCGGCAAGCGCACCTATTTTGGCGCGCTGGCTGAGCGCGTCACCGCCACCGACCGCACGCCCACAGCCTTCCAGGCGGGCGTCAACAAGGTCAGCTGGCTGCTGATCCGCTTCATGCTGGTGATGACGCCGGTGGTGTTCTTCATCAATGGTTTCACCAAGGGCGATTGGGTCGAAGCTTTCCTGTTCGGCCTTTCCGTGGCCGTGGGCCTGACGCCCGAGATGCTGCCCATGATCGTGACCTCGACCCTGGCCAAGGGCGCGGTGGCGCTGTCGCGCAAGAAGGTGATCGTCAAGCGGCTCGATGCGATCCAGAACTTCGGTGCCATGGACGTGCTGTGCACCGACAAGACCGGCACGCTCACGCAGGACAAGATTTTCCTGGAACGTCATACCGACATCCACGGCGCACCCGACGACGAAGTGCTGCAATACGCCTACCTGAACAGTTATTACCAGACCGGCCTGAAGAACCTGCTGGACGTGGCCGTGCTGGAGCACGCCGAACTGCAACGTGAAATGTCCATCGCCTCGGCCTATCGCAAGGTCGACGAAATTCCCTTCGACTTCCAGCGCCGCCGCATGTCGGTGGTGGTGTCCGAGCGCGAGGATCACCATGAGCTGATCTGCAAGGGTGCGGTCGAGGAAATCGTCTCGGTGTGCTCGCGCGCCCGCGTCAACGGCGAAGTGGTGCCGCTGACCCCGGCCCTGCTGGACGAGATCCGCGCCACCACCGGCAGCCTCAACGCCGAAGGCCTGCGCGTGGTCGGTGTGGCCGCCAAGGACCTGCCGCCGACCAAGGAGGTCTATAGCCTCGCGGACGAATCGGACCTGGTGCTGATCGGTTACATCGCCTTCCTCGATCCGCCCAAGGAATCGACCGCCCCTGCCCTGGCCGCCTTGCGTGCCCATGGCGTGAAGGTCAAGATCCTGACCGGCGACAACGAACTGGTCACCGCCAAGATCTGCCGCGAGGTCGGGCTGGAGGTCAAGGGCATGCTGCTGGGTTCGTATGTCGAGAAGATGAGCGATGCCGAATTGTCCGAAGCGGTGGAAACGGTGACCGTCTTCGCCAAGCTCTCGCCAGCGCACAAGGAACGCATCGTGCGCGTGCTGCATGACCGTGGCCATGTGGTCGGCTTCATGGGGGATGGCATCAATGATGCGCCGGCCCTGCGTGCGGCCGACATCGGCATCTCGGTCGATACGGCCGTGGATATCGCCAAGGAAGCGGCGGACCTGATCCTGCTGGAGAAGAGCCTGATGGTGCTGGAAGAAGGCGTGCTGGAAGGCCGCAAGACCTTCGCCAACATGCTGAAATACATCAAGATGACGGCCAGTTCCAACTTCGGCAATGTCTTCTCGGTCCTGATCGCCAGTGCCTTCCTGCCTTTCCTGCCGATGCTGCCCTTGCATCTGCTGGTGCAGAACCTGCTGTATGACGTCTCGCAGATCTCGATTCCCTTCGACAATGTCGACAAGGAATTCCTGGAAAAGCCGCAGCGCTGGGATGCCGGTGATATCGGCCGCTTCATGGTCTTCTTCGGCCCGATCAGCTCGATCTTCGACATCACGACCTTTGCGCTGATGTGGTTTGTCTTCGGCGCCAGCTCGCCGGAACATCAAACCCTGTTCCAGTCCGGCTGGTTCATCGAAGGGCTGCTGTCGCAGACGCTGATCGTGCACATGATCCGCACGCGCCGCATCCCCTTCTTCCAGAGCCGCGCCTCGTGGCCGCTGATGGGGATGACGCTGGTCATCATGGCCATCGGCATTGCGATCCCGATGACGCCGCTGGCGCATTACTTCAAGCTGGAGGCGCTGCCGCTGTCTTACTTCCCGTGGCTGGTGGCCATCCTGGTCGCTTATGCGGTGCTGATCCAGGCGATGAAGGGGTGGTATGCCAAGCGGTATGGGTGGCAGTAACCCAGCGCCTTGGTGCTGCAATGAAGATGCCTGCTCCACGGAGCAGGCATTTTTTTCAAGCGGCCATTTTGGCGAAGCCAAGCTGCTGCCGACACTTCCCCGTAAATTATTTCTTCTTATGAAATAGTCATTTTCGATATATCGAGTTTATTCATCGAAATCGAAATAATAAACTGCAATGGTCGCCCGATATCGCTCCGATGCCGGTGTGACAGGTGCCCTGCCTTGCTGACACAGCACTGCAGGTCCGCAGAAGAAATCAACTCATGAGGAAAAAATGAAGTCGTTCAAGCTATTCGCTTTCACTGCAATCATCTGCGCTAACGGCTGCCTGTTGACGGCCGCAGCGCACGCGCAGGAAACACCCGTCCAGGGAAAGACACGCGCAGAGGTGATCCAGGAACTGAAGGATGCCGAGGCCGCGGGATTGGTGAGCCGAGGGGATGTCGATTATCCGATCCTGCCTGAATTTGTATCCACCAAGACCCGTGGCCAGGTCATTGAAGAGTTGAAGCAAGCACGCGCACAAGGCCTCCTGAACATCAATGATGTGGACTATCCTCCTACGCCTGCACCTTCCTACAACAAGACACGTGAAGAAGTAAAAGCCGAATTGCTGCAAGCCCAGCGACGCGGCGACCTCAACGAACTGTACCGCGGCTACTGATCACCACAGCCCCCTTCCGCCTGCCTGCTGGTTGCGCCCTCCCCTGTCGCCCTTGGCCCGCACACTGGAGTCACTGAACCGAGAACGTCTGTTCGGCATGCGACCGCAGCATCAGGCGGATGGCGCGTCATTGCCCGACGATCCCGGCGGCGCAGCCATATCGGCCATGCATGCCTTGTCGCAGAAAGCCCGGGGGCGCATCAGCCACCCCGTATATACGCGCCCAATCCCGCCACCAACGCCGCAAAGGTCACCGCGCAACGCGGACTGGCGCGCAGATCCTCATGCATGGCGATCCAGGTTTCCATCTTGACCGAGAATTTCCTGGGCAGCAGGTGCACCAGCGCCTCTTCCCTGGCCGCCACGCCCACCTGGCAAATCCCGATACCGAAGCCCGCACGAATGGCCGCCAGTTGCGCCAGGTCACTATCGGCCCGAAACGCAAGGCCGGCGCGCGTGAGCCAGGGGAATTGCTCCAGCATCTTGCGCACGTAGGCGTTCTCCTGATCGAAGCCGATGAGCGCATGGCCGGCCAGCGCGGCAATCGAATGCGGCACCCCGTGCGCAGCCAGGTAGCGCTGGTGCGCATGCAATCCGACTTCGATGTTGCCCAGCCGCCTGGCCACCAGCGCATCCTGGGCCGGCTTGAACATGCGCACGGCAATATCGGCCTCGCGCTGCAACAGGTCATCGGCCCGGTTTGACATCACCAGCTCGATGCACAGCCCCGGATGACGATGCTTGAGTTCGGCCAGGATGGGCGGCAGCACTTCCACGCTGATGACCTCGCTGGCGGTCAGCCTCACCGTGCCCCGCACTTCCCTGCCATGGCTGCTGGCGACCCGCCGCAGCGCGGCCGAGGTGGCCGCAATGCCGGCCGCATAAGGCTTCAATTCCAGCGCCGCATCCGTGGGTGAAAACCCATCAAAGGAACGTACGAAGAGTTTGAGCCCCAGTGCTGCTTCCAGTTGCTCGATGTGGCGGCCGACGGTGGGTTGCGTCAGGCCCATCTCGCGCCCCGCCGCCGAGAGCGATCCCGTTTCCAGGACCTTGAGGAAACTGCGGTACCACTCCCAGTTGGGTTCGATGTCGGCCGGGGTATTCATTTATGTATAGGCGCTAGGCTTATTTATGCAATTTTCATTTATACCGCAATTTTGCATACTGGGGATGTTCGCACTCACACCCTCACGCAGGAGAACCCCATGTCCAGGATTGCCCTCTTCGGCGCCGCCGGCGCCATCGGCCAAAGCATCGCCTCTGCCATCCGTGCCCAAGGGCAGCCCTACCGCGTGGTCGGGCGCAATGAAACCAGCTTGCGCCAGGCCTTCGGCGCCGATCCCCTGGCCGAGATCATCACCTGGGATCCCGCTTCCCCGGCCTCGGTCGAAGCGGCGGCGCACGGCATCGATACGCTGATCTACCTGGTGGGCGTGCACTACACGCAGTTCGAACTGCATCCGGAACTGATGCGCAAGACCCTGGCCGGTGCCATCCGCGCGGGCGTCAAGCAGATCCTCCTCATCGGTACGGTGTACCCCTACGGTCTGCCGCAGTCCTCGCCGATACGCGAAGACCATCCGCGCAAGCCCCATACCTTCAAGGGCCGCATGCGCAAGGCGCAGGAAGACCTGCTGATGCAAGCGCATGAGGAAGGCCACCTCCGTGCAGCCGTATTGCGCCTGCCGGATTTCTACGGCCCTGGCGTCGAAGCCAGTTTCCTGCATGGCGCGATCAAGGCCGCAGCCCAGGGCGGCACAGCCGACCTGATCGGGCCGCTAGACCGTCCGCACGAGTTCGTCTTCGTGCCCGATGTCGGGCCGGTAGTGGCCAGGCTGGTCAGCACGCCTGCCGCCTTCGGCAAGGTGTGGCACCTGGCCGGTGCCGGCGTGACGACACAGAAGGCCCTGGTTGCGGAAATGGAACGCCAGACCGGACGCAAGCTGAAAAAACGCGTGGCAGGCAAGACCATGCTGCGGCTGATCGGACTCTTCCATCCGATGATGCGCGAGCTGGTGGAGATGCACTATCTGCAGACGCAGCCAGTGATCATGGATGATACGGCGCTACAGCAATTGATCGGGCCGATCAGGAAGACGCCTTATGGTGAGGGGATAAGGATGGCGCTGCAAGCCCAGGGCGGGAGGCGCTCCTGAGCGGGCGACAAGGCCGCACGACTTGATCGCTGGCTGAGCTTGAGCGCGCACCGACGCCATCGCGGGACGCCCCCCCTTGGATGCCGATAGCGAACGTCTCAAGCATGGCCTGCTTGCGCGACCATCAGCCACCATTCTCACCTTGCCGTGCGTCAGCAAGTCGGCGGCTTGCGAATCGCACGGCATCAAGGCGTTTTTTGGTGACCGGAAGCGGGAAGGACAGAACAGTTCAGCTCTGCAGCAGGTGGCGGATGGCGTCACGCTCTTCCAGCAACTCATTGACGGCACCCTGCAGGCGTTCGCTCGCGAATGTATCGATGGACAGACCATTGACGCGTTCGATACGGCCGTCCTCGCAACGGACGGGCACGCCAAAAAAGATCCCTTCCGGAATCCCGTAATCGCCATTTGAGGGCAGGCTCATCGATACCCAACGCCCCTGGCTGCCGCACACCCAATCGCGCATGTGATCCACCGCAGCACTGGCGGCCGATGCCGCCGATGACTTGCCGCGCGCCTCGATGACCGCACTGCCACGCTGCGCCACCTGGGGGATGAAGATCTCGCGGTTCCATTGCTCGTCCTGGATTCTCAGCGGTGCCGGCTCTCCTCGAACCAACGCGAAACGGTAATCGGCATACATGGTGGGCGAATGATTACCCCACACTACCACCTGCTCCAGGCTGTCCACCGGCTCACCCAAGCGCTTGGCCAGCATGGCGCGGGCGCGGTTATGGTCCAGCCGCATCATCGCGCTGAAACAGGACGGGTCGAGATTGGGCGCGGCGCTCATCGCGATGAGGGCGTTCGTATTGGCCGGGTTGCCCACCACGAGCACCTTCACCGTGCGGCTGGCAACTGCATTGAGTGCACGCCCCTGACGCACGAAGATGTCGGCATTGGCGGCCAGCAGGTCTCGTCGCTCCATGCCCTTCTGACGCGGCTGCGCGCCCACCAGAATCGCATAGTCGACCTGAGCGAAGGCCTGCTCGGCATCGTCGGTACAGACTACGTCGCGCAGCAGCGGAAAGGCGCAGTCCTGCAGTTCCATTTCCACGCCGCGCAGCGCGGCCTGAGCCGCCGGGACATCCAGCAGCCGCAAGCTGACGGGTTGGTCGTGGCCGAGCATGTCGCCGTTGGCGATGCGAAAGACCAGGGAATATCCGATTTGACCGGCGGCGCCAGTGACGGCGATGTGCTTGATAGGTTTCATGATGGGACCCGTTCAATGTGGATGGACTTGCGGTGCGACCTCTCGTGGGCCACACCGTGAGGCCACTCTACGCAAAGAGAACAAAGCTGTAAAACAACTTAATTTTGTTATATCGATCAATAAATCAGGTAGATCAATTTTGCAGTGCCTCTTGACGGCGCCCGCGCATGACCACGTTGGGCTATGTGCATAACCCGCCGGCACCGGTCTGGGTTATCTGATTTTTATATAGCTTTATCCACTGGCACGTCTATTCCCGATCAGGAGCTCCGAATGCAAAAACGCCCGCGATATGCAGGCGCTTTCTTGGAAAGACGAGTTCCGCTTCCGGCCGTCAGCCGACTTCCGTGGCACTTCTGTCGATGAACACCATAGTCACTTCCGCGCCAACCGTTCAATCAGTTCTTTGTGCTGCGACCAGTCTTCCAGCAGCTGATCTGCCTGCGCGATTTCAAACGCATCAAATTCGAAGCCCGGCGCCACCGTGCACCCGACCAGGCTATAGCCCTCCCGAACCGTGCACTCGGCCGCAAACCAGGCGCCTGCCGGGACCAGCGCCTGGAAATGGGCGCCCTCATGCTCCAGCGCATTGCCCAGGCACAAGGTCTGAAGCTCCCCCTGCGGCAGCAGGACATGGACGTGCAGGGGGTCGCCTTCATAGAAGTGCCACATCTCTTCCGAATCGATCCGGTGCCAGGTTGACCGGTCCCCGCCAGCAAGCAGGTAATAGATGGCGGTCGCCGCCGAGCGGCCGGCACCGCCCGATGCGCGCGCTACACGCTCCAGGCTGCGATGGGTCTCCCGAAAGAAACCGCCCTCCGGATGGGGTTCAAGATTGAGGTGTGAAATCAATTCTTCGAGGCGATGTCGGGACATGTTCTGGGTGTTGGACGGGTTGAAGGGGAATATCAATATCAGCTTAAAAGCCGTTTCTCAAACCGCTTCAACGTCTCTGCAAACACATCGGTGCTATCCAGCGCACGCGCCAGCACCAGCGCCCCCTGTATTCCCCCCACCACTTCCTCGGCCAAGGCACGCGCTTCCTTGGGCTTGCGCCCGGTGCGCACCAGCGCCGAGGCCAGCGCCTCGATCCAGGCGGCAAAGTAATCGCGCACCATCACCGCAAAGCGGTCGCGCTCATTGCCCAGCGCGAAGACACCCACCAGGCAAACCCGCTGCCCCGACAGGAAATAGCGGCTCACATCGGCGAACATGGCCTTGATGCCCGCGACCGCATCGTCGCTGTCGTTCAACGGATCAAACACATGCCGCCTGAACCACGCATCCACGTGGCCCAGCACGGCCTCGGCCATCTCTTCTTTGCCACCAGGGAAAAAGTGATAGATGCTGCCCTTGCCCAGCTTGGTCCCTTCGCTGATGCGCGCCAGGCTCGCCCCCTCGAAACCGTAGGTGCGAAACACCTCCGCCAGCAAGGGGATCACATCGTCTTTTTCCGCAATGACTCTAGCCATTCATTTTCCTCAGATACCGAAATCGCTCAGCCCGGGATGATCGGCCGGGCGTGGGCCGCTATTGTCCCACAGGAATTTGCGTTCTTCCGGCTTGATCGGATGCTCGTTGATGCAGGCGTGACGATGATGCATCAGGCCGTTCTCGTCGAATTCCCAGTTCTCATTGCCGTAGGCGCGATACCACTGGCCGGAATCGTCATGGTACTCGTAGGCGAAACGCACCGCGATACGCGCACCGTCAAAGGCCCACAGCTCCTTGACCAGGCGGTAATCCAGCTCGCGCGTCCATTTGCGCTTGAGCAGGGCGGTGATGGCTTCGCGACCTTGAGCGAACTCGGCACGATTGCGCCACCAGCTGTCTTCGGTATAGGCAAGCGCGACCTTTTCGGCATCGCGGGTGTTCCAGCCGTTTTCGGCCAGACGGACCTTTTCGATGGCGGTTTCACGGGTGAACGGCGGAAGAGGCGGACGGATCGACATGGTTATTCTCCTTGAATGTACCGTTCAACACACAATGTACTGTTCGGTACAGACAATATAGACCGATCAACTTTGATTCGCAAGCATTTTTTTCTTGCCATGTCGCATTGGCGACACCTGCTTCGTGAGGCTTTCGGCCAAGCCTGGCCACTGCTGCCAACGCGCAGCAACGCCCGCAGCAATGAAAAAGGCCTGCTCCGTGGAGCAGGCCTTCATCTCATGCAGTGGCGATCAGCGGGATTGCGCGTTGCTCAGCGCCGCGGCAACCTCACCGTCACCATCGTCTGCACCTGGTCATCCGACGTCATGGTGATCGAGCCGCCATGCGCCTTGACGATCTGCTGCGCGATGAACAGTCCGAGGCCCAGCCCTTCCTTGCGGCCGATTTCGCCTCCGCCACGGAAGGGATCGAAGATCACCGGCAGCAAGGCCGCCGGGATCACCCCGCGATTGGCGATGGTCATGACCACTTCCTGCTCGCCGCGGCCATCGATGCCGATGCACACCGGGCTGCCCGCCACGCCGTGCTGCAAGGCGTTGCCCAGCAGGTTGGCTGCCACCTGAGCCAGGCGGTCGCCGTCCCAATAGCCGTTGTCATCGCCTTCGATGCGGCGCTCCACGACGCTGCCCGGATAAGTGGTCTGGTATTCCTGTACCACCCGTTCGGTAATCTCGCCCAGGCAGGCACTGGCACGGGCCAGCGGGATGCCGCCGGCCAGGCGCGCGCGCGCCAGGTCGAGCATGTTCTCGATCAGCTTGGCCATGCGTTTGCCGCCATTGAGGATCTGCTGCGAGGCCTTCTGCGCCACCTCTTCCTTGTAGGTCCGCTGCAGCAGGGTCGCCGCCATCACCACCGAACTCAAGGGATTGCGCAGGTCGTGGCCGAGGATGGCCACGAACATCTCGTTCATGCGCAGGGTTTCGGTGCGCTCCTGCAACTCCAGCGCCAGCAACTGCTTCTGGCGATACAACTGGAAGAACACCTCGGCCTTGTTGCGCAGGATGTGCGGTTCGATGGGCTTGTAGAGGAAGTCCACGGCACCGCTCTCATAGCCCTTGAACAGGCGGCGCTCATCGCGTACGCCGGCCGTGACGAAAATCAGCGGCACGTTGCGGGTACGCTCGCTGCCGCGGATCAGCTCGGCCAGCTCGAAGCCATCCATGTCCGGCATCTGCACGTCCAGGAAGGCCAGCGCCACCTCGTGCTGCAACAGCAGTTCAAGCGCTTCCAGGCCCGAGCGCGCCAGCAGCAGTTCGACATCGTCCCGCTGCAGCAGGGCAGAGAGGGCCAACAAGTTTTCGTCGAGATCATCGACCAGCAGGAATTTCACCCGCGGCAGGTCTCTGTCTTTGTATTTTTCTGTCACCTGCGTTCCTTTTCCTGGTCATTCCCCGATACGCCCAGGGTGCGCAGCAGATCGGCGATCTGCGGGAGCGTGAGCACATAATCGATTTGTCCGAGTGCCAATGCCTGTGCCGGCATGTAAGGCACCTGCGCCTGTTGCGGACTTTGTACCACGGTCACGCCACCGGCGCGCGCAATGGCCTGCAATCCGGCCGCGCCATCATGATTGCCACCGGTGAGCACGATGCCCAGCAAGCGCTCGCGGTAGACATCCGCGGCCGACTCGAACAGCACATCAATGGCCGGGCGCGAAAAATTCACCAGTTCATCATTGGACATGGCCAGCACCGGCCCTTGGTCGCTGCGGTCCACCAGCAGATGATAATCCGGCGGCGCAAAATAGATCACGCCGGGCTGGGCCGGGTCCTTGTCCTGCGCTTCCACGACAGGCTGGCCACAGCGGTCAGCAAAGATGGTTGCCAGCAAGCTGGGCCGCTCACGCGGGATGTGCAGCACCACCATGGTCGCCACCTGCGCACCACGGCGCAGCGCCGGCAGGATCTCCGACAAGGCTTCCACGCCACCGGCAGAGGCTCCGATGACGATCGCATCGATGGCTCGGCCACCCAGGGCCGGCAGCGGGACGGGACTCACAGCTCCCCCTTCTTCTGGAAGATGCGGTCTTCCCGCACCACTTCATCGAAGGCCGGACCGTGCGTGGAAAAGCGCATCGACTCCTTCGAACCCAGTCCCAAGAAACCCTTGCGGACCAGCGATTCGCGGAACAGGCCTAGCGCGCGTTCCTGCAAATGGCGGTTGAAATAGATCAGCACGTTGCGGCAGGACACCAGGTGCATCTCGGCAAAGACACTGTCGGTGGCCAGGCTGTGGTCGGAAAAGACCACGTTCTTGCGCAGCGACTTGTCGAAGACGACGGCACCGTACGCGGCCGTATAGTAATCCGAAAGCGAGGTCTTGGCCCCGGATTTCTGGTGGTTGCTGGTAAAACCGGGGATACGGTCGAGCTCGTAGACGCCGGCCTCGGCCTTCTTCAGCGCGGCCTGGTTGATGTCGGTGGCGTAAATGATGCTGCGCTCGAGCAAGCCTTCCTCGCGCAGCAGGATCGCCAGCGAATAGACTTCCTCGCCGCTGCTGCAGCCGGCCACCCAGATCTTCAAGGAAGGATAGGTGCGCAGGAGCGGAATGACCCTCTCCCGCAGCGAGAGAAAATAGCTGGGATCGCGGAACATCTCGCTGACCTGCACGGTGAGGTAATCCATGAGCGCCGGAAACACGGTCGCATCATGCAGCACCTTGTCCTGCAATTGCGACAGCGTCTCGCAGCCGAAGCGGATCATGGCCGTGGCCAGGCGGCGCTTCAGCGAAGCGCCGGCATAGCCGCGAAAGTCGCAGTGATATTTGAGGTAGATGGCGTCGAGCAACAATTGCATCTCGATATCGAAATGCTGGTTGGCCAACGCCTGGTTTATTTCGGCATCCATACACGTACCAGGGACAGCAGTTTTTCCACATCCAAGGGCTTGGCGATGTAATCGTTGGCACCGGCGGCCAGGCATTTCTCCTGGTCATCCTTCATGGCCTTGGCGGTCAGGGCGATGATGGGCAGGCGCTTCCAGATGGCTTGCTTGCGGATCTCGCGCATGGCAGTCAGGCCATCCATCTCCGGCATCATGATGTCCATCAGCACCAGGTCGATCGGCGCACCAGGCTGCTCCTGGCTGCGCTGCAGGGCGTCCAGGGCTTCACGGCCGTTGCGGGCGATGTCGACCTTCATGCCCTTGGGTTCCAGCACCGAGGATAGCGCAAAGATGTTGCGCACATCATCTTCCACCACCAGGATGCGGCGGCCTTCGAAGACCGTTTCGCGGTCGCGCGCCACCTTGAGCATGCGCTGGCTCTCCGGCGGCAGTGTCGTTTCCACCTGGTGCAGGAAGAGCGTCACTTCATCGAGCAGGCGTTCCGGCGAGCGCGCATCCTTGATGATGATGGAGCGCGAGAAGCGGCGCAGGTGCTGCTCTTCCTCGGCCGACAGCGAGCGGCCGGTATAGACGATCACCGGCGGGAAGGCTACGTGTTCCTGCTCGGCCATCTTCTCCAGCAACTGGTAGCCGGACAGGTCGGGCAGGTTCAGGTCCATCACCATGCAATCGAAGGTGGTCTCGCGCAGGCGGGCCAGCGCATCGGTGGCGGTGCGTACGCCGACCAGGTTGATGTTCTCGCCGGCCAGCAACTGGCGGATGCTGTCGAGCTGGCGCGCATCGTCTTCCACCACCAGCACGTGGCGCAGGCCCTGCAGGAACTTGGCTTCGAGCTTGCGGATGGCGCCGACCAGTTCCTCGCGCTGCACCGGCTTCAATGCGTAGCCGATGGCACCGCGCTCCAGCGCCTCGTGCGAGTAATCGGCCACCGACACCACGTGCACCGGGATGTGGCGCGTCTTGGGATTGCGCTTGATCTGGTCCAGCACGCCCAGCCCGGAGAAGTCGGGCAGGTTCATGTCCATCAGGATGGCACTGGGGCGATACATCTCGGCCGCCGACACGCCTTCATTGGCCGAATGCGTGACCACGCACTGGAAGCCCATCTCGTGCGCCAGGTCGCGCAGGATCATGGCGAAGGCGGTGTCATCCTCGATCACCAGGATCAGGCGGGAGGACGATTCGATGCGGTGACGATCATCATCGATGGCGATGTCCTGCAGTTTTGCCGGCGCGCCCGGCACCACCTGCGGAGCGGGAATGCGCACATCAGGCGCGGTCGCCACTTGTGCCGCCTGCAGAGTCGCAGCCGCCGCCGAAGGGGCGGCCACGGCCGCAGGCGTGCGCATGACGGCCTGCTCGCCACTGTAGACCTGCGGCAGCGAGAGCGTGAAGATGCTGCCCTCGCCCACCCGGCTCTGCACCTGGATGTCGCCGCCCAGCAGATGCGCCAGGTCGCGCGAGATCGACAGGCCCAGCCCGGTGCCGCCGTACTTGCGATGCGTGCTGCCATCGGCCTGGCGGAAGGCTTCGAAGATGAACTGGTGCTGGTCGGCGCCGATGCCGATGCCGGTATCGCGCACGGCGAAGGCGATGCGGCCACCGGCATCCGCATAGATGCGCAGGCTGACCTCGCCCTTCTCGGTGAACTTGATGGCGTTGGAGAGCAGGTTCTTCAAGATCTGGCCCAGGCGCTGCATGTCCGTTTCCATGCGCTGCGGCACGCCCGGATCGACCTCGACCTTGAAGCCCAGGCCCTTCTGCTGGGCCGTCATGGCGAAGCTGGCCTTGAGCTCCTCGGCCATCTTGCTGACCACGAAGGATTCGGAAACGATATCGAGCTTGCCCGCTTCCATCTTCGAGAGGTCGAGGATGTCATTGATCAGGGCCAGCAAGTCGTTGCCCGCAGAGGAAATGGTCTGCGCGAATCGCACCTGCTCGTCGGACAGGTTGCCCTGCTTGTTGTCGGCCAGCAGCTTGGCCAGGATCAGGGTGGAGTTCAGCGGCGTGCGCAGCTCGTGGCTCATGTTGGCCAGGAACTCGCTCTTGTACTGGTTGGCGCGTTCCAGCTCGGTGGCCTTTTCCACCAGCACCACCTGGGTCTTGGCCAGGTCATCCTTCTGCATTTCCAGCATTTGCGTTTGCTCTTCGAGCTGGGCATTGGTCTCTTCCAGCTCGGCCTGCTGGGTTTCCAGGCGCAGTTGCGATGCCTTCAAGGCCTGGCCCTGCTCTTCCAGCTCTTCATTGTTGACGCGCAGTTCTTCCTGCTGGGCCTGCAATTCCTCGGACTGGCGCTGGGTTTCTTCCAGCAGTTCTTCCAGGCGGGTGCGATCCTTGGAAGAGCGCACCGCAATGGCGACCTGGTCCGACAGGCGTGCCAGCAGTTCCTCTTCCTCCGGCCGTACCTGGCGCAAGAAGCCGAGTTCGAACACCGCCTGCACCACGCCATCGGCGGAGGCCGGCACGATCATCAGCTCGCGCGGCGCATGGCGGCCGACGGCGGAGGACACGGTGAGATAGCGTTCCGGCACTTCCTTGATGTGCATGGCGCGATTGAGTTTGGCGGCCTGGCCCAGCAAGCCCTGGCCATCGCGCAGATGCGGAGGCTGGACACTCTCATCCTCTTCCAGTGCATAGGCGGCGAAACGCTCGAAGTCGCCACTGTCGGTGCGCAGGTAGATGGCGCCGACTTGCGCATTCAGGTAGGCCGTCAGGAAAGCCAAAGTATTCTCGCCCAGCGTCCCCAGGCGCTGCTCGCCCTGCAGGCGCTCGGCCAGGCCCATCTGGCCGTTGCGGATCCAGGTCTGCTTTTCACGGGCGCGATAATCGCGCGAGGTGGTCATGGCCGCGGCAATGATGAGCACCAGCAGCAAGCCCGAGCCGCCCCAGGCCACGGCGGTGGAAAACACCACGGCGTCGCGCCAGTCCGACTGGCGGCTGGCCAGCAGGTCGCGTTCCTGTTCTTCCATGTCGCGGGTGAGCACGCGCACGCGGTCCATGAACATCTTGCCGCGATCGGATTGCACTACCGCCAATGCGCCCGCCGTATCGCCATTGCGGCGGCGGCTGACGGTCTCGGCCAGTTCTTCAAGTTTGTCGGCGACCACGCGCTCGATCTGCGACAGGCGCTGCAACTGGTCGGGATTGTCGGAGAGCAGCTCGCGCAGCTTGGCGATCTCGCCGGGCAGCGCGGCACGCGCCTGGTTGTAAGGGCTCAGATAGGACTCGGTGCCCGTGAGCAGGAAGCCGCGCTGGCTGGTCTCGGCATCCTTGAGCGTGGAGACCAGTACCTGCAGCTGCTCGCGCACCTTCATGGTGTGCGACACCGCATTGGCGGCCTCGCCGCGGCTGACCGAGGCTTCCCAGGTAAACAGGGCAATGAGCACCACCGCCAGGATGGCGACCGAAAAACCGATCAGCGGCCCCAGGGGCAGCGGTGGTCCGGAAAAGGCGCCCTTGCCCTGGCGCTTCAACATGGCAATACGTTCTTCAGCTTGGCTGGAATAAACCCGCACGGTGCGCTCCGTTGTTCGAATCGTTGGTCGAGCTCTGGGGGTTCTGTGTGTGGCTGTGTCCCCCTCCCCTTGGTCTTGCCTCCGGGAAAGCCGTGGATTATACGGGCGGCTCCCGGTTTGCGCAGAGCACCGATGACGGCGGGCTCAAGCCGCTGGCACCTGCCTCCGGACTCGGCTAGGACAAAGCGCTGACAGTTCGGTTCCGCAGCGCTGTCATCCTGGCTCTGACACTCGCTTTCAGCTCCCCGCCAGGCCGGCCGCGATATTGATGGACAGGCCGATGATGGCCGCATTGAAGACGAAGCAGATCAGCGAATGGGCCAGCACCGACTTGCGCGCTGCGCGCGAGGCTACGCCCACGTCGGAGGTCTGCACGGCCACGCTGATGGTGAAGGAGAAATACAGGAAATCCCAGTAGCCGGGATTGCGGATGCCATCCGGGAAGCGCAGCGGCAGGGCGTCAGGGTCGTCGTCATCGGCATAGAAGAGGCGCGCGTAATGCAGCGTGAAGATGGTGCCGATCAAGGCCCACGAACCGAACACGGTAGAGGCCGTGAAGGCATAGCGCAAGAGCCGGCCGCCCTCGTCGTGATGGCTGCTGCCGCCCAGTTCCAGCAGGATGGCCAGCAAGCTCGCAATGGCCGCCACGCAGACCATCACCAGCACTACGTGAGCGCTTTCATCTTCGGTCTCGGCCAGGCGCTTGACGGCCTTGGCATCGGCCCGCAGCATCATCACCCACAGGCTCAGCAAATAGAACCAGAGGCCGGCATTCCAGCCGATGAGGCTGCGGCCGATCCAGGTGCTGGCAGGGATGAGGACGGAGGCGGCGGTCCCGATGCCGATGCCGATGAGCAAACGCGGGTGGACCTGGACGATGTGGCGGGCGACGGACATTGTTCTTGTTGATGTTGTGAGTCTTCTGAAAGGGCGCCATCACACTGCACGCCCAGGATGGGCAGGACATTAGCACGCCCTGCCCGCGCCCGCCAGCCACGCGCGCTTCAGAATTCGTGCTCCTTCAGCGCACGCTGCGCGCGTTCGCGGGCACTGGCCAGGGCTTCTTCCTCGGTCGGGAAGAGGCCTACCGGAATGTAGGTTTCCGCAATCTCGGGTTCGCGCGCAAGGCGCACGAAGACTTGCGCCTCGAAGCCTTCATCGGGTTTTTCCACCGCGTCGTAGCGGGCGATATGGGTACCACTTTGCAGGACCTTGTCCGTCATGCTGCCTCCTGTGTCGTTCACGATGAAGCCCGTTTGACACAGGGGCAGGCATGAGGTTCTGCACAAGCGCGATGCCGTGCGGCAAGTGCAGCCGTGGCCGCAGGCGTCAGGCTGCCAGCGGGAAGCGCACCGTGAAGATGGTGCCCTGCCCCTCTTCCTTGCAATCGACCGTGATGACTCCACCATGGTCATGCGCGATCTCGCGCACGATGGCCAGTCCCAGGCCGCTGCCGGCGATCTTGTCGTTGGCGCGGTAATAGCGGTCGAAGATGAGCTCGCGATGCTCGGGGGCAATGCCGGGACCGGAGTCTTCCACCGACAGCACGGTGGCGCCCTCTTCTTCGAGGCAGCGCACCGTCACCGTCCCGTGCTGCGGCGAATAGCGCACCGCATTGTCGATGAGGTTGTCGATCAGGTCGGCGAGCAGGAAACGGTCGCCGCGCAGGCGCGCCGGCTGCAGGTCAAAGCCGAGGTCGATCTGCTTCTTGTCGGCCTCTTCGATGAAGTGCTGCACCGACTCCTCCACCAGCTTGTGCAGCGAGAGTTCCTCCAGCTTGCGGCTTTCAAACAGGCCAGGTTCCGAGCGCGCCAGCGCGAGCAACTGCCGGCTCTGGCGGATCATGCGTTCCACCGAGGAATTCATCATCGCCAGCGAGCGGGCCGTATCGGGCTGGTCCTGGTGCTTGTCGTGCAGCAGTTCCAGCTGCAGCTTCAGGCCCGTCAAGGGCGTGCGCAACTGATGGGCCACGTCGGCCATGAAATTCTGCTGCGCCTGTTCGCCCTTGCTGATGCGGGCCATCAGTTCGTTCATGGCCACGATCAGGGGCTGCAGCTCCACCGGCGCACCGATGCCGTCGATGGCGCCGAGCTTGCCGTGGCCGCGCTGTTCCAGGTTGCGCTGCAGGCTCTTCAGGGGACGCAGGCCACGCCGCACGGCGATGAGCACCACCGACAGCGAACCGAAGGTCAGCGCCCCGTCCAGCAGCAGGAAGGACAGCAGGATCGTGTAGTGCGCGCGGTCGCGCTTGCGGATGGTTTCGGCCACGGCCACCGAGATCACGCCGTTCTTGACCCGCACCTGCATGGCTGAAATACGCACCGGTTCGCCGCGCATCTCGCCGTCATAGTTGAAGGGCCGGTCGAATATCTCGGTCTCGGGCAATTGCGGGAATCCCTTGTCGCCGACCAGGATCTCCCCCTGCGTATTGCGCACGGCAAAGAAGGTGGTGTCGGAATGATTGCTGCGCAGGATCTGCTCGGCCTGCTGGGTCAGCTCGGCGGTGGTGCGCTCCTGGCGATGCCGCACCTGGGCATACAGGCCCCAGGTGGAATCCATCAGGTTCTGGTCGAAGGCGTGCTGGGCCGGCAGCCAGGCCAGCCAGTAGGTCAGGCCGGCCCCCACCAGGTTCAGCAGCAGCAGCGGCGCGATCAGCCACTTGAGCAGGTCGCGCCGGATGCTGGCGTGGGTGACGGCTGGCGGTGTGGCAGGCGCAGCAGTGCCGGCACTGGCCGCGCTGTTGGCCGGCTGCTGGTTGATGACCGTCATGATGCGGCCTGCCGGCTCAGGTCTCGCTCTTTTCGAGCATGTAGCCGAAGCCGCGGATGGTGCGGATCACCACGCCCGAATCGGCGATCTTGAGGCGGATGCGCGAGACGTAGACCTCCACCGCATTGATCGTGAAATCCTCGCCCCAGGGCAGGACGGCATCGATGATCTGCTGCTTGGAGACCACGCGCGAGGCGTGTTGCATCAGGTATTCCAGCACCGTCCATTCACGCAGCGACAGTTCGATCTTGCGGCCATCGATGTCGGCGCGCTTGGTGGCGTTGTCCAGCGACAGGCCACCCACGGTCAGCTGCGCAGGCTGCGGCGCACTGCGGCGGATCAGCGCCTTGATGCGGGCCACCAGTTCGGGCGTAGCAAAGGGCTTGACCAGGTAGTCATCGGCGCCCAGTTCCAGCCCGTGCACGCGGTCGGGAATGGTGTCGCGTGCGGTCAGCAGCAGCACCGGGGTGTTGTTGCCGTTGGCGCGCATGCGGCGCAGGACTTCGAAACCGTCGATGCCGGGCAGGCCGATGTCGAGCACCAGCACGGCGGCATTGAAACGCTGCGACAGCGCATCGTTGCCGTTGTTGACGGTATGCACGGTGAAGCCGTGCGAATTGAGTACCCGCGACAGACCGTCGGTGAGTACCGGGTCGTCTTCGACCAGCAGAACATTCATAGGGGACTTCTTGGAAAATAAACAGCGCAAAAACTCTGCGTGACGCTGCATCGTATTGCAGCCCAGGCCATGCTGCAAATCAGGCGGTCCCCCAGGCGGGGCGCGGCACGGCCAGAGTGTTTCTTTTTTGTCACACTCAGCTCTGCGTCAGGCAAATGACAGCATTTTGTCAGGCTCCAGCCTTACTCTTGCCAGCCATACGAATGAGAATCCAAATCATTAGCATGCAATAAAAACTGGTCACCAGCCAGCCAAACGGACTTCCTTGTTGCCATTGAAGGACGGAGTAGCCAGCCATTCGAGCCGCTCCTGCGCAAGCGGGATCGGCTCATCGTTTCCTACTCCACTTCACTGAAAACAAGAACATGAACCGTCTCACGCCGATTGCCGCCGCATTGGTCGCCACCTTTGCCGCTCCCCTCTCCGTCCACGCACAGCAGGCCTCTGCGCCCAACGCCACCGCAGCCACCGGCAGCCAGCTCGCCCCGGTCACGGTGGAAGGCCGCCGCGATGATTTCGCCAGTACCGGCACGGCCATCACCAAGCTGCCGGCCGACCTGCACGACGTCGCGCAATCGGTGACGGTGGTCAACAAGGCGCAGATGCAGTCGCAAGGCGTGAGTTCGCTGGCCGATGCGCTGCGCAACGTCTCCGGCATCACGCTGGGCGGTGCCGAAGGCGGCCAGATCGGCAACAACATCAACCTCAACGGTTTCTCGGCGCGGACCGACATCTATCTCGACGGCTTCCGCGACCGTGGCCAGTACTACCGCGACACCTTCGCCATCGAGGAAGTGGAAGTCCTGATGGGCCCGTCCTCGATGCTCTTCGGCCGCGGTTCGACCGGCGGCATCATCAACCAGGTCAGCAAGAAGGCCAACCTCAAGGCCGCCACCGAAATCTCCGGTTCGGTCACCACCAATGGCCTGGTGCGCAGCACGGTCGACGTCAACCGTCCGCTGTCGGATACCTCGGCCCTGCGCATCGAGGCCATGGCCCAGAACGGCGCGGCCAGCACGCGCAATCAGACCGATGTGCAAGACTTCGGCCTGGCCGGCTCCTATGTCTGGGGCATCGGCACTTCCACCGAGATCACGCTCTCGGCCCTGCTGCAGCACAACCAGGACCAGCCCGACTACGGCCTGCCGCCGCTCAACGGCCACCCCGTCAATGTCGACCGCAACACCGCCTATGGTTTGAACAGCGACCGCACCATCCAGGATGTGGCCGCGTTCAACGCCGGCATCAAGCACAAAATCGCCCCCGACGTCACACTGCGCAACCAGACCCAGTTCAACTACGTGCACACCAATGCCGTGGAGACTGCGCCCAATACCATCGGTACGGTCTCTTCAAGCGGCTTCACGGCGCTCACCAATGCGGCCAGCAGCCTGCCGCTGTCCAGCCTCTTCGTGCGCGGCCAGAGCCATGACCGCAACATCAACGACTACTCCATCTTCAACCAGACCGAACTGGCCGCCAAGTTCAGCACCGGCAGCGTCAAGCACGATGCGCTGGTGGGTGTGGAAGTTGGTCACGACGGTTACGACAACCAGAATTACTACCGCAACGGCAGCTGCAACGGCCGCTCGCTCAACGCAACCGGCGCCACCACCGGCTACATGGATTGCGTGAGCCTGGTCAATCCTTCCTACAGCGCGGCCGGCAGCAGCGTGGCCGATACCGCAGGCAACCGCGCCGGCGGCAGTGCCAACACCATCGCCGCCTATGTCGGCGACACCATCGAGCTGGTGCCGCAATTCAAGCTGGTGGGTGGCCTGCGCTATGACCGCTATGTGGCCAGCATCAGCAACTCGATCAACTCGGGCAATACCAGCGGCTCCACCGCGCTGGGCTATGCGCAGCAGAGCGTGAACTTCGTGAGCGTGCGTTCGGGCGCGATCTGGCAGCCCAGCACGGCGCAGTCGTATTACGTTTCCTACGGCACTTCCTTCAATCCCTCGCTGGAGCAATTGACCGGCACCGCCGGCCAGCAGAACCTGGACCCGGAAAAGAACCGTTCCTATGAACTGGGCGGCAAGTGGGATGTGGCCGAAGGCCTGGCGCTGACTGCCGCCGGCTTCCAGATCACCAAGGAAAATGCACGCAGCCAGGTCGCCACCGGGGTCTACGCGCTGGCCGGTACGGTGCGCGTCAACGGCGCGCGTGCGGGCGCAACCGGCCGCATCACCCGCGACTGGCAGATCGCCGCCAACTACACCTACCTGGATGCCAAGGTGGTCGGCGGTGCCGTGGCCGATACCTCGGTCGGCAAGATCCCGGTCAACACGCCCAAGCACACCTTCACCACCTGGACGACCTATGACCTGGCACCGCACTGGCAGGTCGGCGGCGGCGCCACCTACATGTCGCAGCGCTATGCCAATGCCACCAACACGGTGCAGGTCGGCGGCTACACCCGTTACGACGCGATGCTGGCCTACACCACCAAGGCCTACGACATCCGCCTGAACCTCTACAACCTGACCGACAAGATGTATTACGATGCGCTGATCCAATCCGACGGCGGCCGTTCGGTCCCGGGTTCGGGCCGTACCGCCCTGCTGTCGCTGACCTATCGCATGTAAGGAAAGAGGACGCGCCCATGCTCATCACCATCCCCCAGCTGCTGGACCCGCAAGCCCTGCAGACCGTTCGCAGCCTGCTGGACCATGCAGGACCGGCCTGGGTGGATGGGCGCGTGACGGCGGGCTACCAGGGCGCGCCTGTGAAATACAACCAGCAGATCGACGAACAGTCCGACGTCGCCCTGCAATGCCAGCGCATCATCGTCTCCGCCTTGGAGCGGCATCCGCGCTTCATCAGCGCGGCGCTGCCCAACCTGATCTATCCGCCCATGTTCAATCGCTATGGCGAAGGCATGACCTTCGGCGCCCATGTCGATGGCAGCGTGCGCATCCATCCGCACAGCGGACGCAAGCTGCGTACCGATGTCTCGGCCACGCTGTTTTTGGCCGATCCGGAAGACTACGATGGCGGCGAACTGCAGATCGATGACAGTTACGGCATGCACAGCGTCAAGCTGGCCGCGGGCGACATGGTGCTCTATCCGGCCACCAGCCTGCATACGGTCACGCGGGTCACGCGCGGCGTGCGGGTGGGCTGCTTCTTCTGGGTGCAGAGCCTGGTGCGCGACGATGGCCAGCGCCAGATGCTGTTCGACATGGACAACGCCATCCAGCGCCTGAACCAGACCGATGCCGATGCGCTCGCACGGCGCACCCTGGTAGGCTGCTATCACAACCTCCTGCGCCAGTGGAGCGAAACCTGAGCCGCGCTCAGCTGAAGTAACGCGGATCCATCTTGCGGAACACCCAGGCCGAGACCAGGGTGATGAGCCCCACGATCACGAAGGTGATCTGGAAGCTGGCATTGGTGGCGATGCCCGCCTCGCTCTTGAAGACGTTGACCATGGTGCCGCCGATGGTCACGCCCAGGCCGATGGCCAGCATCTGCACCATCGAGAAGAGACTGTTGCCGCTGCCCGCATCTTCCTTGCGCAAGCCCTTGAGCGTGACGCTGTTCATGGCCGCAAACTGCATCGAATTGGACGCCCCGAACACCGCCAGCTGCACGATGGACGCCGCCAGCGGCCAACCCGGCGTGATCAGCGCGAACGATACGATGGACATCCCGACGATGGCGGTATTGACCAGCAGGAAGCGGTCATAGCCAAAGCGCTTGACCAGCGGCGCGATCCACGGTTTGGCAATGGTGCCGGCAATGGCGGCCGGCAGCAGCAGCATGCCTGCGTGCAGCGGTGAATAGCCCAGCCGCACCTGCAACAGCAGCGGCAACAGGAACGGCACTGCCGAGGAACCGATACGGCAGACCAGATTACCTGCCAGTCCGATGCTGAAATTGGGTTCCCCGAACAGACCGAGCCGGAACAGTGGGCGCGGATGAACGGACGCATGGCGCCAGTAGACCAGTACAGTTGCTGCTGCCACAGCAGACAGTGCGAGGCTCCAGCCAGTACGGTGGGTATCGAAAGGCACGTCCAGCGCCAGCGAGAAGGCCACCATGCAAGCGGACAGCAAGGTACAGCCGAATAAATCAAAACGGGGTGTACCGGTAAGGCTGTCATCGGGCAGGAAGTACAGTACGGCCCCCATCCCCAGTACACCTACAGGAAGGTTGATCAGGAAGATCCAGTGCCAGGACAGGCTCTCTACCAGCCACCCGCCCAGTACAGGACCGACCACCGGACCGAGCTGCCCGGCAATCGAGATCGAGGCCAGTGCTGCGATGTATTGCGCGCCCGGCACTGCCCGCAGCACGGCCAGGCGTCCGACCGGCAGCAACATGGAGCCACCCAGCCCCTGGATGACGCGCGCGGCCAGCAGCAGTGGCAGGGTCGGTGCCATGGCACACAGCGCCGAGCCCAGCGCGAACAGCAGGATCGCCGCGAAATACACGCGGCGCGTGCCGAAGCGGTCGGCCAGCCAGCCCGAGGCGGGGGTGAGCGATGCCATCGTCAGCGTGTAGGCCACCACCACCGGATGCATGTTCAGCACCGGCTCGCCCAGGCTGCGTGCCATGGCGGGCAAGGCGGTGTTGACGATGGTGGTGTCCAGCGTCTGCATGAAAAAGCCGGAGGCGACGATCCACAGCAGGGCGCGCTGGGTCACGGGATCGTTGAGGGAGGGTGAGGCAGATGCAGCGGTGTCACTCGGACGAGGCGGCTGGTTGGCGGACATGACGGAAGGGAAGTGGAAACGCGCGGATCAAAACACGGCGGGGACACGTTGCCGTATCCCCGATTGCTGCGCCACATTTTACGCCCTCAGGCGTTTGTCTTCAGAAGGCCTGCGGACGCCACTTCAGCAGGCGCCGTTCCAGCGCATGCAGCAGCCAGTCCGCCGCCAGCGCCACCACGGCCAGCACGATCATGGCCGCGAACACACCGCTGGCATTGAAAGCCCCTTGGGCAGTGGAGATCAGCAGGCCGATGCCCTGCTTGGAACCGAGGAATTCACCGACCACCGCCCCCACCAGCGCAAACCCGAAGCTCACATGCAGGCTGGCCAGGATCCACGACAGCGCCGAGGGGATCACCACCGCCATGGTCACCTGGCGCGGCGAGGCGCCGAGGATCTGGGCGTTGGCAATCATGTAGCGGTCGGCTTCCCGCACGCCCTGGAAGGCATTGGCGAAGACCACGAAGAACACCATCACCACCGCCAGCGCCACTTTGGAGGCCATGCCCAGGCCAAAGGCGATGACGAAGATGGAGCCCAGCACCACGCGCGGGATCGAATTGGCGATCTGGATGTAGAGGCTGAAGACATCCGAGAGCAGCTTGTTGCGCCCGAGGATGATGCCGGCGATGACCCCGGCTACCGAGCCGATCAAAAATCCCAGCACGGTTTCTTCGAGGGTCACCAGGACCTGGGTCCAGAGCGGGCCCTGGGAGGTGCCCTCGACCATCCACTCGACGATCTGCGCCACGATGGCCGACGGTTGCGAGAAGAAGAAGGGATCGATCCAGCCGAGACGCGCGCCGCCTTCCCAGCCGCCCAGCACGATCACCAGGATGGCGATGCGCAGGCCGATGACCAGTTGTTTTCGTGCGCGGATCTTGCGCCGGGCCTCGGCTTCGACGCCGGCGATATCCATCGTCGCGGCGCTGTGGCTGGCTTGTGCTTGTGTCATGGGAGTCCCCTGTATTTCAGAATTGGATAGGCGATGTGGCTGCACGGCATGGCGACTCAGGCAATATGCACTTCCTCGCGCAAATCGGCCCAGATGCGCCGCGAAATATCGATGAAGCGCTGCTCGTAGCGCACCTCCTCCATCACGCGCGGACGCGGCAGGTCGATCGGGTAGACGCTCTTCAAGGTGGCCGGGCGGGCGGTAAGCACATAGACCTTGTCGGCCAGCGCAATGGCCTCCTCCAGGTCATGGGTGACGAACACCACCGAGCCCGAATGCGCCGACCACAGGCGCAGCAGTTCATCCTGCATCAGGGTGCGGGTCTGCATGTCCAGCGCAGAAAAGGGTTCGTCCATCAGCAGAATCTCGGGGCTGTTGATGAAAGTCTGGGCCAGCGCCACGCGCTTGCGCATGCCGCCGGAAAGCTGGTGCGGATAATGGTCGCCGAACTTGTCCAGGCCCACGCGGCGGATCCATTCGTCGGCCAGCGCATGGGCCTGCTCCCGGGACTGGCCCCGGAACATGGGGCCGGCCGCCACGTTGTCGCGCACGCTGCGCCAGGGAAAGACCGCATCGTTCTGGAACACGAATCCGATACGCGGATCGATGCCGTTGACCGGCTGTCCCATCACCCGCACCTCCCCCAGCGTCGGCTTGAGCAGGCCGGTGATGAGCGAAAGCGTGGTCGACTTGCCGCAGCCGGTGGGGCCGACCACGGCCACGAATTCGCCGCGCGCCACGCTCATGGAAAAATCGCGCAGGGCCACCGTGGCCCGGCCATCGGCCGTGATGAAGCGGCAGCTCACATTGCGCAATTCAATGGCCGGCGTGGCCTGGGCGGCCTGGCCGACGGGGGTGAAGGCCTGCTGGTTGATGGCGTTCATCGTGGGGCTCTTTCGTGGCTTGGGGTTGAATTCGGGTTGAACGCGCCCCTGACGCGCTGCCGCGCATCATGGCGTATATCGTTTATATAATTTTCGGGAAGACTGGCCCGCAGCCAGTCCCCGCCTCATTTCACGGCGTTGACGAATTCATCCGTGTAGGTCTTGGACAAGTCCACATGCTTGCCCTTGACGTTGGGATTGAAGCCCGACAGTACCGACAGCACCGTTTCCGGCCCGCCCTTGGGCATCTTGCCGTCCTGCGAATACATGGGCAGCGAATTGGTCAGGGCCTGTATATACAGCGCCTTGTTGCTGCCGTAGTAGTCCTTGGGCATCTTCTCGGCGATCTGCTCGGCGCTGTGCGTGTTGATGAACCTGAGCGTCTTGACGAAGGCGCGCGCCAGCTTCTGCGCTTCCTCCTTGTGGCTGTTGAGCCAGCTGCGCTGTACATACACGCTGGAGGCCGGGTACAGCCCGCCGAGCGCCTTGACAGTTCCCTCCACGGTGCGCATGTCCACCAGCACCTGGGCGTCGCAGGTCTTGAGCAGGAGTGACGCGGTCGGTTCGGTGGTCATGCCGGCGTCGATGCGGCCCTGCTTCATGGCGGCGATGAAGGTATTGTCCGCGCCCACCGGCAGCACCGAGAATTGCTTGGAGCTGATGCCGTGGCGCGAGGCCAGGTATTGCGTCAGGAAGTTGGTGGACGAACCCAGCCCGGTCACGCCCAGGGTCTTGCCCTTGGCATCGGCCATGCTCTGGAAGTGCGGCGCGGCCTTGGTGGAGACCAGTTCCACTTCGCCCGGCACCTGTCCCAGGATGGTGATGGCTGTGATTTCCTTGCCCTTGGTCTGCAGGTCGATGGCGTGATCATAGAAGCCCACGACGGCCTGCACCGCACCGGCCAGCAGTTCGTTCTCGGCATCGACCCCGGCCGGCTGCGACTGCAGCTCCACGTCCAGGCCCTCTTCCTTGAAGTAGCCCAGTTGTTCGGCCAGCTTGGCGGGCAGGTAGACCATCTTGTTGATGCCGCCCACCATGATGGTGACCTTGGCCGCAGCCATGGAGGGGATCGGCAAGGCGGCCAGTACGGTGCCGGCAACGGCCAGCGAGAGCAGGCCACGGCGGAGGTTTTTGTTCACGTCAGCTCCTGGAAATCGATGCGAAAGCCCGTGGATTCTACGGTGCCTTCATATCAGCGGCAAAATTCACTTTACCGCGTCGACAAACTCGTTGGTGTAGGTCTTGGCAAGGTCGATGTTCTTGCCCTTGATGTTGGGGTTGAATCCGGCCATCACCTTCAATACCTGTTCCGGCCCGCCGGCAGGCATCTTGCCATCGGGCGAATACATGGGCAGCGAAGCCTTGAGCGCCTGCACGTAGATGGCCTTGTTGCCGCCGTAGTAGTCCTTGGGCATCTTCTCGGCCACTTCTTCGGCCGAATGGGTCTGGATGTATTTCAGGGTCTTGACGAAGGCGCGCGCCAGCTTCTGCGCGTCGGCCTTGTGGCTCATCATCCAGGAGCGATGCACATAGAGGCTGGAAGCCGGATACAGTCCGCCCAGCGCGGCCTTGGTGCCTTCCACGCTGCTCATGTCGACCAGGACCTTGGCCGCACCCGAGGCCAGCAGGATGGAGGTGGTCGGCTCGGTGGTCCAGGCCACGTCCACGCGCTTCTGCTTCATGGCGGCGATCAAGGTATTGCCGGCGCCGACCGGCAGGATGGAGTAATCGCCCGCCTTGAGGCCGGCGCGGCTGGCCAGGTATTGCGCCAGGAAGCTGGAGGACGAACCCAGCCCGGTCACGCCCAGGGTCTTGCCCTTGAGGTCGGCCATGCTGCGCACGGTGTCGGCCAGGTCGGCGCGCACCATCTCCATGCCGCCCGGCACCAGCAGCAGCTGGGTGATGGACGTGACTTCCTTGCCCTTGCTCTGCAGGTCGATGGAGTGATCGTAGTAACCGACCACGGCCTGCACGGCCCCGGCCAGCAATTCATTCTCGGCATCGACCCCGGCCGGCTGCGACTGCAGCTCCACATCCAGGCCTTCTTCCTTGAAGTAGCCCAGGCTCTCGGCCAGCTTGGGCGGCAGATAGATGAGCTTGTTGATGCCGCCGACCATGATGATGATCTTGTCGGCTGCATGGGCTTGCGGGGCTGCCAGGCCCAGGGCGCAGGCAGCGATGGCGGTGGCGCCCAGGGCCAGCAGGCGGCGGCGCAGGGGCTGTGTTCCGAGGGGCGGGAACACGCGCAGGTCGTGACGCATTATGATTGTCTCCATATTTTGGTTGGATGGTCTGTCGCCATCTCTTGTAGACTGCGGGCCTATTCTAAGAAGCCGAAACCTTCATCCAGCTTTCCAAATTCCGGCTTTCTGCTTTGCAGCGCAACAAAAAAGAACCTCCAGAAACACGAGACCATCGCATGAAATTGCTCCTGATCGAAGACAATCCCCAGCTCGCCCACTGGCTGGAGCAGATCCTCAAGGAACACAAGTTCAAGGTCGATATCGCCGCCGATGGCGAGATCGCCGACCAGGTCCTGCGCGACGAGAACTACGACGTCGTGCTGCTGGACCTGATGCTGCCCAAGCTGCACGGCAAGAACGTGCTGCGCCGCCTGCGCGAGCGCCACAACGGCGTGCCGGTGATGATCCTCACCGCCAGCGGCTCCATCGATGAAAAGGTCGAATGCCTCGGCGCCGGCGCCGACGATTACTTGGTCAAACCCTTCGAGATCCGCGAACTGGTGGCCCGCATCAAGGTGCTGGTGCGCCGCCAGACGCCCGACAAGGCCGCCGAGATCCATTGCGGCGACCTGGTCTATGACAGCAACACGCGCCAGTTCGCCGTGGCCGGCGCGACGCTGGCGCTCCCGGCGCGCGAGCATGACGTGCTGGAAGTGCTGATGTTGAAACAAGGCAAGACGGTCTCCAAGACTGCGCTCATGAAGGGGGTCTTCAGCCTTTCCGAAGAACCGAGCGCGGACGCCATCGAGATCTACATCTCGCGCCTGCGCAAGAAGCTGGAGCAGTCGAGCGCGGCCATCATGACCCTGCGCGGCCTGGGCTATCTGCTCAAGCAGAAAGATGATTGACAGCCTGCGCCTGCGGCTGCTGTGGTGGCTGCTGATCCCGATGGCGGTCTACGTGGGCCTGTCCACCGGCGATGCGTATGACAATGCCGTCTCCAGCGCCACCCTGGTGCAGGACCGTGCGCTGCTGGCCTCGGCCCGCATGATGGCCGGCCAGGTCGGCTGGAGCGATGGCGCGCCGGTGGTCTCGATCCCGCCTGCGGCGCTGGAACTGTTCGCTTCGCCGGCGCAGGATGCGGTGTATTACCAGGTTCGGATGGATGACGAGACACTCCTGGCCGGACGTCCCGATTTCCCCGCCGAGCCTGACTTTGCGGCGCTCTATCCGGTCTATACCACGACCACCTTCGAGGGCAAGCCGCTGCGCGTGGTCAGCTATATCCGCGCGCTGTTCGATGAAGGCACGCTGCGCATGGTGGCCGTTTCGGTGGGCCAGACCATGCAGGGACGGCAGGAGATGATCGACGACCAGTGGCACGCCTCGCTGCGGCGCCAGATCGTGCTGCTGCTGCTGGCCATCAGCCTGGTGGTGCTGGGCCTGACGATGGAATTGCGCCCGCTGCTGGCGCTCAAGGACGAACTGGCCACGCGCGAGCCGGATTCGCTCACGCCGCTGCGTGCCGGCGGCTTGCAGCAGGAATTGCGGCCCATCGTGGAGGCCATCAACCAGTACATCTTCCGCCTCAATGCGCAAGTGACGGTGCAGAAGCGCTTCGTGGCCGATGCCGCGCACCAGTTGCGCACGCCCCTTGCCGTGATCGATTCGCAGATCCAGTTCGCCCGCCAGCTGGACGATCCGGCGCGGGTCAAGCAGGTGCTGGCCTCCTTGCAGGAAGGCAGCCGCAGCATGACCGACCTGACCAACAAGCTGCTGCTGCTCTCCCAGGCCGAAGCCTCCAACAGCAGCGCCTTCCCGCGCGCGCCGGTGGACCTGCTGGCGGTGGCCGCCATGGTGCTGGAGGAACTGGCCGGACTGGCGCTCAAGAAGGGCATCGACCTGGGGCTGGAGACCACGCTGGAGAGCGCCATGGTCAACGGCAACGAGGCGCAGCTGATGGGCTTGCTGATGAACCTGATCGACAATGCCCTGCGCTATACGCCCGAGGGCGGCAAGGTCACCGTGGGACTGGAGAAGAAGCGCAACCAGGTCATCATCACCGTGACCGACAATGGCCCCGGCATCCCGGCCGAGGTGCGCGAGCGCGTCTTCGAACGGTTCTATCGCAATGCCGCGCCGGATCAGCCGGGCTCCGGCCTGGGACTGGCCATCGTGCGCGAGATCGTGCAGGCCTCCCAGGGCGCAATCCGGCTCGACGCGCCGGCCCGGGGCAGCGGCCTGGTGGCTACGGTGAGCCTGCCGGCGCTGGCGAGCTGACACCCCTCTTTCCCATGCAGCGGTAATACAAAAACGCGCCGCCGCCACAACAAACGATCAAAAAGTATCAGCCCGCTGCACGCTTTTGGCGTGGAGCGGCGCGCCCTGCCCTCGTACTCTTGCTCCTGCCTGTGAAGGCAAAGGGTGCTTGCGACTCCCCCCGCATCTGCGCCCGACCTGAACGATAAAAAATACCAGGAGACAAACCGTGAACAAGATCTGCTTGGGCGCCGCGTGCGCCGTCCTTGGCGCTGCCCTGCCCTTGGTGGCATCGGCGCAGTCCTGCAATGTCCCCGTGCTGAAGGTGCTGGCGCAGAAGAGCCTGGGCCTGACGGTGATGGAAAAATCGCTGGCCGATTACCAGAAGCGCACCGGCACCCGCGTGGAGATCAGCTACTTCGGCGAGAACGACCGGCGCGCCAAGTCGCGCCTGGATGCTTCCACCAAGGCCGGTTCCTACCAGGTGTATTACGTCGATGAGGCCAACGTGGCCGAGTTCGCCTCGGCGGGCTGGATCGTACCGCTGCTGAAGTATTTCCCCAAGGAGGCCGACTATGACGACTTCCTGCCCGGCCGCCGGGCGGTGGCCAGCTACAAGGACGTGGCGTATTTCGCCCCGCTGATCGGCGGTTCCGATTTCCTCTTCTATCGCCGCGACCTGCTGGAAAAAGCGGGCCTGCCGGTCCCGCGCACGCTGGACGAACTGGTGGCCGACATCAAGAAACTGCATTCGCCGCCCGGCGTCTATGGCTGGGTGGCGCGCGGCCAGCGCGGCTCGGGCATGAACGTGTGGCGCTGGGCGCCCTTCATGCTGGCCCAGGGCGGCCAGTGGACCGACAAGAACAACCAGCCGGCCTTCAATTCACCGGCCGCCGTCAAGGCCACGCAGCTCTATGCGGAACTGTTCAAGTACGGTCCCCCGGGCGCAGCCACCTATGACTGGAGCAATGCGCTGGAAGCTTTCCGCTCGGGCAAGGTGGCTTTCATGATCGAGTCCACGCCCTTCGCCGACTGGATGGAGGACAGCAGCAAATCCAGTGTGGCCGACAAGGTCGGCTATGCCCGCCCGCCGGCACCGCTGCCCTCGGCCGCCTACGGCCACGGCCTGGCCATCTCCGCCATCGGGGCCAAGGACGAGTGCACGCGCCAGGCGGCCGGCAAGTTCATCGCCTTTGCCACCGGCAAGGAGCAGGAACAGGCACGCCTGCGCGAGAAGGTCTTCAGCGACTACAACCGCACCAGCACCATCCAGAGCGATTACTTCCAGAAAAACGTCAAGCCGCAGATCCTGGCAGGCCTGAAGGACACCACCCCGGTCTCCAAGCTGACCATCTGGCCCAGCCCGCAGTGGCCGGACATCGGCGACAACCTGGGCGTGGCGCTGGAAGAAGTCTTCACCGGCACCCAGAAGGATATTCCCCGCGCCCTGGACGAAGCCGCCCAGTATGCGCAGGACGCGATGGAACACGCGCGTAAATAATTTCCTTCATTCAATCGCGTCAAACGATGTAGCCGCCCTGTTCCCTCGCCGGGACGGGGCGGACTCCGGAGTCCTGCATGTTCAATCGTGGAAAGACCTCGCTGCCCTACCTGTTCCTCGGCCCGTCGCTCCTGGTGATGCTGGTACTGGGGCTGGTGCCGACGGTGGCGGCGATCAACCTGGCACTGAAGAACCGCGTGCTGCGCTATCCCGACAGCGACTACGTCTGGTTGCGCAATATCGAGCGGCTGATGTCGGACCGGCGCTTCCTCAACGCCATCGAAGTCTCGGCGATCTGGGAAGTGGTCACCGTGCTGGGCGCGGTGGTGGCCGGCATCCTCATCGCCATTTACCTGTTTGAGAACGTCCACGGCAAATGGCGGCAAGCCATGTGCGTCTTGCTGATCACGCCGGTGCTGCTGCCGCGCGTGTCGGCCGCCTTCATCTGGAAGTTCATGTATTCGCCGCTGACCGGCATCCTGGGCTGGCTGCTGGGGCTGGTGGGCATCCATGACACGGCCTTCCTATCAGACCCGCTGCTGGCGCTCTATGCGGTGGCGGCCGTGGATATCTGGCAGTGGGGATTGTTCTTCGCCGTGATCGTCCTGAAGCTGCTGGAAACCCTGCCGCCCGAACCGCTGGAAGCGGCGCGGCTGGATCATGCCCGCACCTGGCAGGTGTATGCCTACATCGCCCTGCCGATGTTGAAGGCCCCGCTCATCAGCCTGGTCTTCATCAAGATGGTGGAGTCGCTGCGCTCCTTCGACCTGATCTACGTGATGACCAAGGGCGGGCCCGGTGTGGCCACCGAAACGCTGGACATGTATGCCTATGCGCAAGGCATCGGGCTCTCCGGCAAGGTCTCGTATGCCTCCACCATGGCGGTGCTGATGATGGTGGCTACCACGCTGATCTTTACCCTGATCTGGAAACGGGTGAGCAAATGGGAAGACTGATCACACGCTGCGCCGTCTGGGGCGTGGGCATCCTGCTGGTACTGGTGGCGGTGTTTCCGCTGCTGTGGGCGCTGCTCAATTCCTTGAAGACCTTGCTGGACATCGTCACGCCCACGCCGCGTTTCCTCTTCACGCCGACGCTGGAGAACTATCGCCAGGTCATCGGCAGTCCTGAGGTGCTGGTGGGCCTGACCAACAGTGCCGTCATCGTCGGCAGCGCCGTGCTGCTGGGGACGCTCATGGGCGTGCCGGCAGCCTACGTGATTGCGCGCTACCACGTGCCGGGCAAGCGCGACATCCAGTTCTTCCTGCTCTCGCTGCGCTTCCTGCCGCCGGTGGCGGTGGCCATTCCGCTCATCGCGATCTGGGTCGACCTGGGGCTGTATGACACGCGCTTCTCCATGATCGTGACTTACCTGCTGACCACGCTCTCCACCATTACCTGGCTATCGATCCCCGTGTTCCAGCGCATGCCGCGCGAGATCGAGGAAGCCGCCACCCTCGATGGCTACGGCCCCTACGCGGTGTTCTGGAAGATCGCCCTGCCCAACTGCGCCGGCACCTTGCTGGGCGGGATCATCTTCAGCTTCGTGCTGGTGTGGAACGAACTGATGATCTCCCTGGCGCTGACCTCGTCCAACAGCGCCACGCTGCCGGTGGTGGCCTCGGCCTTTACTTCCATGGGGCAGGAAGTGCCGTGGGGCGTGATCAACGCGTCCACCGTCCTGCTGGCGCTGCCGCCCCTGATCTTTGTCGGCGTCTTGAGCCGGCTGTTGAATTCCATCCTCACCGGAAAATAAGGAGATCCCATGCAAGCCCTCGTACTCGAAGCCACGCGTGAACTGGCCCTGCGCGACATCGACCTGCCGCAGGACCTGGGTGCCCAGGATGTGCGCATCCGCATCCACACCGTCGGCATCTGCGGCAGCGACCTGCACTACTACACCCACGGCCGCATCGGTCCCTTCAAGGTGGAAGCACCCATGGTGCTGGGGCACGAGGCCTCGGGCACCATCATCGAAGTCGGCAGCGCCGTCACGCAACTCAAGGTCGGCGACCGCGTCTGCATGGAGCCGGGCATCCCGCGCCTGGATTCACCGGCCACGCTGCGCGGCCTGTACAACCTCGATCCCTCGGTGCGCTTCTGGGCCACGCCGCCCATCCACGGTTGCCTCACCGGCAGCGTGGTGCATCCGGCAGCGTTCACCTATCGACTGCCGGACAATGTCAGCTTTGCCGAAGGGGCCATCGTCGAACCCTTGTCCATCGGCCTGCAGGCCGCCACCAAGGCGCGCATGAAGCCGGGGGATACGGCCGTGGTGATCGGCGCCGGGACCATCGGCGCCATGACTGCACTGGCCGCCCTGGCCGGGGGCGCGGCGCGCGTGATCCTGGCCGATGTGGTGGCGGAGAAGCTGGCCCATTTCGCCAGCAATCCCGCCGTCATCACGGTGGACGTGACGCAGCAGCACTTGAGCGCGGTGGTGCAAGAAGTCACCGAGGGCTGGGGGGCCGATGTGGTGTTTGAGGCCTCGGGCCATGCCGGCGTCTACCAGACGCTGCTGGACCTGGTCTGTCCCGGTGGCTGCGCGGTGCTGGTGGGCATGCCCCCCGAGCCGGTGGCGCTGGACGTGGTGACCATGCAGACCAAGGAAGTGCGGCTGGAATCGGTCTTCCGCTATGCCAACATTTTCCCGCGTGCACTGGCGCTGCTGAGCTCGGGAATGATCGATGTGAAGCCTTTCATTTCACGCAGCTTCCCCTTCTCGCAGGGGATCGAGGCCTTCAAAGAAGCCGCGCGCGGCCTGCCGCAGGATGTGAAGATCCAGATCGAGATGGAAGGCTGACCATGGCCGACATCCACTGCCAGGGCTTGTCCAAGCACTACGCCGGTGGCCCGCCGGTATTGCATCCGCTGGACCTCACCATCGGTGACGGCGAATTCGTGGTCCTGCTGGGCCCCTCGGGCTGCGGCAAATCGACCATGCTGCGCATGATCGCCGGCCTCGAAGAGATCAGCGGCGGCAGCCTCTCCATCGGCGGCAAGGTCGTCAATGACCTGCCCGCGCGGGATCGCAACGTGGCCATGGTGTTCCAGAACTACGCGCTCTATCCGCACATGAACGTGTATGACAATATCGCCTTCGGCCTGCGCCGCCTGAAGCGCCCGGCCGACGAAATCGACCGCCGTGTGCGGGAGGTGGCGGCGATGTTGAATCTCGATGCCCTGCTCGAGCGCAAGCCGCGCGCCATGTCCGGCGGCCAGCAGCAGCGCGCGGCGATTGCGCGCGCCATCATCAAGACGCCGTCGGTGTTCCTGTTCGATGAACCGCTCTCCAACCTCGATGCCAAGCTGCGCGCGCAATTGCGCGGCGACATCAAGCGCCTGCACCAGCGCCTGCGGACCACCACCGTCTACGTTACCCACGACCAGCTGGAAGCCATGACCCTGGCTGACCGCGTCATCCTCATGCAAGGTGGGCAGATCGTGCAGGCGGGCTCGCCAGCCGAACTCTATCGTTATCCGCGCACGCTCTTTGCGGCGGGATTCATCGGCACGCCCGCCATGAACTTCCTCGATGGCGTGGTCGAACGGGATGGCGCAACGCTCTCCGTGCGCTGCGAAGACCAGCGCTGGATCCTGCAAGATGAAAGGTTTTCACGCCTGATGCCGGGAATGTCGGTAAAGTTGGCGGTGCGTCCTGACTATGTCCGCCTGGCCGGCGAGCAGGACGCCGCCCACAGCCTGACCTGCACGGTCAATGTGGAACTGGTGGAGATCCTGGGTGCCGATGCCCTGCTCACCACCCGCTGGGGCGCACAGACGCTGACTGCCCTGGTGAGCGCGCAGCACCTGCCGCAGGCGGGACAGCGCCTGCACCTGGCCTTCGATCAGCACGCGTTGCACGTGTTCGATGTACAAAGCGGAGAGAACCTGTCGCTGCCGCCCGCCGCCTTCGCGGCCCGCGGCCATGATGACGGCCCGCATGGCAAGGAGACAAAGCATGAGTCCGGATCTGGAGCTGGTCCATACCCGCCAGGACGAATCGTTCAGGGCGTGGGTGCATGACTACCCGCACACGGTGGCCAAGTGGCATTTTCATCCTGAATACGAAGTCCACGTCATCACCGCATCCAGCGGCAAGTTTTTCGTGGGCGATTTCATCGGCGACTTCGGTCCCGGCAACCTGGTGCTGACCGGTCCCAACCTGCCGCACAACTGGGTCAGCAACCTGGGCGCGGGCGAACACGTGGGCGCGCGCGACCTGGTACTGCAATTTTCGCGGCCCTTTGCCGACCGCATGCTGGGCGCCATCCCGGAGCTCTCGCCCTTGCAGGATCTGCTGGAGGGCGCGGCGCGCGGCCTGCAATTTCCTGATGCATTGGGCAGGTCGATCATCCCGCTGATGCAGGACCTGGCACAGGCCAGCGGCGCGCGCCGTGTGGTACTGATGATGAGCGTGCTGGAGCAGCTGGCTTCCTGCCGCGAACGCAAGCCCCTGGCCGGACCGGGTTACGACCTGGATGCCCAGCGCCACATGTCCTCCACCATCAACCAGGTGCTGTCCTGCATCCGCCAGAACCTGGGCGGCAACCTGCGCGAGAGTGATGTAGCCGAACTGGCGGGCATGAGCGTGAGCAGCTTTACGCGTTTCTTCAAGCGGCATACGGGCTGCACCTTCATCCAGTACCAGAACGGATTGCGCCTGAACGAGGCCTGCGAATTGCTGATGTGCACCGAATTGAGCGTCACCGAGGTGTGCTACCGGGTCGGGTTCAACAATCTTTCCAATTTCAATCGCCAGTTCCTGGCCCACAAGGGCATGCCGCCCTCGCGCTTTCGCGCGCTGCACCGGCTCAACGACGAAGTCCGGGCGGTCGCGTAGCGCCTCTCCACTTGCACGCAAAGGAAAATGATTTGAGCTATCTCGGCATCGACCTCGGCACTTCCGAAGTCAAGCTCGTCCTCACCGACGACGACTCCCGCGTCATCGCCACCAGCAGCGCCCGCCTGCGGGTGGACAACCCGCATCCGCTGTGGTCCGAACAGGCACCGCAGGCCTGGTGGAACGCCACGCTCGACGCCATCGCCGCGTTGCGCGCCGAGGCCCCGCAGGCTTTCCAGGCCCTGCGCGGCATCGGCATCTCCGGTCAGATGCATGGCGCCACCCTGCTGGATCGCAACCGCAATGTATTGCGCCCGGCCATCCTGTGGAACGACATGCGCGCCCATGCGGAATGCGTGGAACTGGAAGCGCTGGTGCCGGATGCGCCCGCCATCACCGGCAATCGGGCCATGCCGGGCTTCACGGCACCCAAACTGCTGTGGCTGTCGAAATACGAACCGGCGGTCTACCGCGCCATCGACAAAGTCTTGTTGCCCAAGGATTACCTGGGCTGGAAACTGACGGGAGAATTCGTCTCCGAGATGTCGGACGCGGCTGGCACGCTGTGGCTGGATGTGGCGCGGCGCGACTGGTCCGACCGCATGCTGGCGGCCACCGGGCTGGATCGCAGCCACATGCCGCGTTTGGTGGAAGGCAGTGACGTGGCCGGCCAGCTGCGTGAGGAGTTGCGGCGCGAATGGGGCATCAGCGGCCCCGTGGTGGTGGCCGGTGGTGCCGGGGACAATGCGGCCAGCGCGGTGGGCATCGGCGTGATCCAGGCGGGCGATGCGTTCCTGTCGCTGGGCAGTTCGGGCGTCTTGTTCGCCGCCACGGCGCGGCATGCCCCCAATCCGCAGCAAGGTGTGCATGCGTTCTGCCACTGCCTGCCTGGTCAATGGCACCAGATGAGCGTGATCCTGTCGGCAGCAGCCAGCCTGCATTGGCTCTCCGGCGTGACGGCGCGGCCGGTGGCGGAGCTGGTGGCGGGGGCGGAGCGACTGACGGCGACGCAGCAGGCACAGGCGCCCTTGTTCCTGCCGTATCTCAATGGCGAGCGCACGCCGCACAATGATGCGACGGCAAAGGGCGTGCTGTTCGGCATGACGCCCGCGCATGAGACTGCGCATCTGGCCTATGCGGTGATGGAGGGCGTGGCCTTTGCGATGGCCGATGGCTATGCGGCCTTGCAGGCTGCGGGCACTATGCTGGAGAGTGCGGCTTTTGTGGGGGGAGGGTCGCGTAGTGCGTTCTGGGGAGAGTTGTGTGCGACCGCCTTGGGGATTCCTCTGCGACGGCATGCCGGGGCGGAAGT